>JBPYDQ010000139.1:0-10005 GCA_051986135.1 Terriglobales bacterium
GCTGGCCGCAACCCGGAGGAGGCGGCTTACGATCGAGAACTTGGCGGTGTATGGGAAAGGGCAATTCTGGGGTTGCCGGAAGATTACCGTTTGATTTTCATGTTGCGCGATGTTGAGGGAATGACCACGGACGAAACAGCCGAGTGCCTCAATCTTACTCCTGAAAACGTGAAGATCCGGCTGCACCGCGCACGGGCAGGGCTGCGGAAGTGGCTCTATGCCCAAGCCGGCGCAACTACTGTTGAATCTTTCCAGTTTCACGCTACGCGCTGCGACAGGGTAGTCAAGAACGTGCTCAAATCACTAGGCTTGGCAGAATAGGCCGAACGGAAAGCAACTGTGGGATCCTCGTGCCGGCATGTGCCCTGAGTTGCACATTTATCAAACGCTACTTCAGAAGGGAACCATGAAAGGCAACGCTAGACTGTTGCCCCTTGAAATCTGCACAGCACCGTTTCTTTCCATCTGCTCGCCCCAGGCATCATCTTAAAACGGTGCGTTGCCCGCCAAAATCCGCCACTCCGCAGAGCAGATCGAAAGAGCTGCTGCACTCGAGAATGGTCGAAGCAAAAAAGAAAGCTGCGAGAGGGCGTAGTTGGTTCGATTCCGCCCGAATATCGCCGCGTCACACACTCTTCACTCTGCACCGAGATCAGTCACTTGCAAGATGTGACAAGCAACGTAAAGGAACAACCAACGCAAAATTCGCCTTCTCAGCGGTCGCAACCATCGATCAGCTGAGGAGACTCGAAGCTTATCTTCAGGCAGTCTCGGAAATACCCAAGCAAAGGTCCTTATTAACGACAAATGATTTCGCCTCGCCCCTCGCCGTGCTTCACAATGGCGAAGTTCTCGCTCGAATGAGAGCTTGCTTGTCAAAGATCAGCGGCGCCTAAATTTCATGATGATGAGCGCGGGGAGGGACGTCTATAAGGCACTACTCTCGGCGACGGAAACGGGCAACGATGTATTCAAGATGGTGGGCAGAATAGTGGGAGTCAGACTCGCTTATGCTCCTGAAAACGCAGATCTTGACCATTCTGATTCTTAGGGGAAGATCTCCAATACACGAAGGAGACTGCGGTCAGAAATAGCGAGAATGCCGGGACGGCGTACTGCAAACCATCAACATAAAAGGTTGTCGCCGTGATACCCAGTAATGACGCAATGCCCAGCCAATTTGAATATGGGGAAAAAGCTAATCTCATGCCAGTTTCGGAATTGAGAGAATTCCGAAATCGAATGTGGCTCAGGAGAATTACAGCCCAAACAAAGAACATTCCGGCGATGGCAACGCCGTAGAGCATTAAGAAGGCGCGGCCCGGCGCGTAGATGGCCAGCAGAATCGCAGCAACCATTCCGGCTGTGGAAAGAGCCAGAGCACGGCTAGGAACTCCATTCTGACCAACGCTACCAATCCATTGAGGCGCATATCCATCGTGAGAAAGAGAAAAGAGCATGCGCGTGGTCAGGTACAGGTCGGTGTTAGAGCTGGAGAGTGCCGCCGTAATTACGACAAGATTCATAATGCTCGCGGCATAGGGAATTCCTACCGCAGAGAAGGCGCTGACGAATGGGCTCCCCAAGATTCCGGTTGCGCTTCCAAGCTGATTCCATGGTGTCATGGCCAACATGGCGAAGACCGCCAGGACGTAAAAAAAAATTAGGCGGAACACAATCGTTCGCATCGCCCGCGGGATCGACTCCGCCGGATTCTGGGCCTCTCCAGCGGTAACCGCTATGACTTCTACCCCCATGTAACTGGTCAGCGCAAGTGTTAGCGCTAGCCAGACACCCTTAAGACCAAATGGCAAGAAACCACCGTGTCCAGTGAGATTCGACAGAACATGGCCAGGCGATGGCCCGACACCAGCGATCAAAGCGAAGCCGATGACGATAAATGCAAGAATGGCGGTGACTTTGATCAAAGCAAACCAGTATTCAAATTCTCCAAAACGTCCAACCTGCAAAGCATTCACCGCTACCAGACCCACAGAAGCGCCTAATACCCAGAGCCACTGCGGTACGTGGGGGAACCAAAAGCCAAAATAAATCGCTACGGCTGTGACTTCTGCTCCAATTGCGATGATCTGCACGAAACCATAAGTCGAACGCACAACGAAGCCCGCCCAGGCATTTAGATAGGTTTCGGCGTAAACGCCAAAAGCACCGGCCACGGGGTGGACGACCGCCATTTCGGCTACGGCATAAGCGACGATCATCGCGATGGCGGCACCGAGCAGATAAGTAATGATGACGCCGGGCCCGGCGAGCCGAATGGTTATGCTGCTGCCTAAGAACAATCCCACGCCGATCGCGCCGCCCAGGGCAAGCATCGTGAGCTGTCGTTGGCTTAACCTGCGCTGCAGGTCACCGCCGGAACAGGCCTCGGGAGAAGGGCCCAACGCGGGCGCCGCCCCAACCTGCGCCGCTTCTGAACCTTTAGGCATTGCCGCTCAAAACGGAGAGTGTCTCTGCAAATCGATGAATCTCGTCCACGGTGTTGTAATGCGCTAGGGAGACGCGGACGGCACCGCTTTCCGGATCCAAACCCAATCTTGTCATCAAGCGCGGAGAATACATGTGCCCGTCGCGAACACCGACTCCGGCACGAGCCAGCGTCTGTGTGACAACAGCCGGGTGGTGCGCTCCGATGTTGAAGCAAAACGTGGGAACGCGCTCGTGAACTCGATGTTTTTCGGAGATTCCGTAAATGGTTGCACCGAGCTCTTTCAACCTATGCAGCAGCTCGAGTGATAGTGATTGTTCATAGACGCGCACTGCCTTCATGGCATTTACGAGATTCCTCCGCCGGGAGCTCGGCGAACCAGGCGGGGAGCCTTCTGTCAGAGACGAGCCCAGCTTCTCCAGATACCTCACGGCCGCATCGAAACCTGCAACATTCTCGTAAATATAGGTTCCCGTCTCGATCTTCCCGGGCGGCTCATCTGGAATGAAGTCCTCCCTGAATGTCGGCAAGCTTTTCAAGAGCTCGCGTCGTCCCCAAAGAAATCCCATGTGGGGCGCAAAGATTTTGTAGCCCGAACAAACCAGGTAATCGCAATCCCAGGCTTCTACATCAATCGGTCCGTGCGGACCATAGTGGACACAATCGAGAAAAATCTCAGCGCCCACAGTGTGTGCCAACCTCCCGGCTTCCTTCACATCGACGACGGATCCAATGGCGTTTGACGTTACTGTGCACGCTACTAATCGCGTTCGGACGGACAGGAGCGTCTCTAAGTCTTCCGTATGCAGGTTTCCGTCCGCCCGCATCTTCCACCAAACGAACTTGGCGCCGTCTTTGGCAAGCGCCAACCAGGTGGCGACATTCGCCTCGTGATCCATGTCAGTAACAATTATTTCATTGCGCTCACGCAGGGTTTGCCCAATAGCCAGACTTATGAGTCGAATGAAAGAGGTGGCGTTCATTCCAAACGCTATTTCACCGGAATCCTGGACATTTACTAGCGCTGCGACAGTCTCGCGTGCGCGCGCAATGGTTGCGTCTACCTCAAGGCTTTTGGCGTAGCGCCCGCCACGCTGCACATTATTTTCCAATAAGTGCCGGTTTACGGCATCTAACGCGACTTGCGGTATCTGCGCTCCGGCGGCGTTGTCGAAAAAGATAAAGTTTTCGGAGCGTTTGAGGGCAGGGAAGGAATTGCGAATCGCCTCTATCGGGAACCTCCTGGGGGCGGCCTGCAACTCGGTGATTAAAGAAGCTTCAGTCATTTTGCCCTCTGCCTGACCGTTTGCCCTGATGAAATGCTGATAACATACATTTGGTATGCAATATCGGCTTTGGTCGGGTATGTCAAGGATAATATCGGCACTTCAAGAAGTATCTTTGACAGAGCGCTGCGGGTCGGAAACAATGGTTACCCTTTTGGTCTGGAGGCATCTTGGCTACTGCTATTCGTCTTAAGAACAATCCTAGAGCCCACTATCCTTTCTTGTCTGGTTGCCGCCCCGGGTTGTCCACGACCGCGCCGGCGACTCTCAGTGAGAAAGTTTATACCGCTTTCAAGCGCGACATCGTGCACGGCGTGTTTCAGCCGGGCGAATCCCTGAGCGAAAAAGATCTTGCCAGGCGATACAAGGCCAGCCGTACCCCGGTGCGCGAGGCCGCCGTGCGCCTGCAGAATGACAGACTGCTGCGCATCGTTCCCAATCGCGGCTATTTCGTGGCCCAGTTAACGCTGCAAGTTCTCAATGACATCTATGAATTTCGCGCCGCCGTCGAATGTACCTCTGCCGAGCTCGCAGCCCTCAAAGGTGCAAGCCCAGAGGCCTTGAAGGAGCTAGGCAATCTCGCCCAGGCGAGTTGCCGACCGGAGGACCGGGGGAGTTGCCTACGATTCATCGAGGCCGATACGGCATTCCATCTGGGAATAGCCCTCCTAACTCGAAACCAGATGCTTTTTCAGGCGGTGAACGAAGCGCGCAGCCAGATGGAGCGTATTATGTTAGCCGCCATTGATATCCACTACTTTGGCGAGGTGCCCAAGCGCGAACATCTGGATATCCTGGGCGCCATTAAAGACCGTGATCCTGATCGCGCCCGTCAGATGATGCACGATCACATCATGCTCTCGAAAGACAAGGTGCTGGGCGTCGCGTCGGTTCTTCCAGCTCGGCCCTCCGCCCGCTAAGTCGGCCTTCACGGCGCGGTTTTCTGTTATGGCTCCGATGTGTCTCTTTGCGTGATCAAAGGGCATCTCAGCGAGCATTCGGTATACTGTAAGAATACGATTGACATACTTTGAACGGGGTAGTAGCATGCGCCACAACTCAGGCAAACGCGGAGGCTGCCGTGACAAATCTGGGCGCTGCTCGATCCCTTTTGTCTGTTGTGTCTATTATCCTCTGTTGCGGCCAGTTCGCCGCAGCCCAGTTCTTTCCCGGCCGCATCGCAGGAACCGTCCGAGATGCGCAAGGCGCAGCCGTGGCGGGAGCAACGCTCAAGCTCTCAAATCTAGCCACGGGGCAGGAGCGGCTGGGTACGAGCGATCAAAGCGGAAACTTCAACTTTCCCGAATTACCCATCGGCACATTCCAATTGACCATCAGCAAAGAAGGCTTCGGCACCAAGTTGATCAGCGACATTGTCACTGCTCAGGGCCAGGTGAATACTCTCAACCCGGTCTTAGCGGTTGGCACAGTGACTTCGGAAGTTGAGGTTACGTCTGAAGTGGCCCTTATTCAGACCGAGACAAATCAATCCGGTGGTCAGCTGACCGCAGAACAAGTGCAATCGTTGCCGATCGGGAACAGCGACTACACGCGCCTGGCTCTGGTCCTCCCTGGAGTAACCCAAAACAGTAACTTCGCTTTTGCACAGTACACGATTAATGGCTCGCGAGCGCGATCGAATGGTTTCAATATCGACGGTGTTTCCGACACCGACCCTTCGACATACCTGCCCTCCATTAACGAGGGCGGCAATTCCGCGACCGCCGCCACCCGCCTTCCCTTGGACGCGATCGAGGAGGTTACCGTGAGTGCCAACGGTGGCGCGGAGAGTGGACAGAACTCGGGCAGTGTGATGAATGTCAACGTTCGTAGCGGTACGAATCATTTCCACGGTTCGCTGTACGAACTGCATCGTGACGCGGCGCTTGATGCCGCGAATTTCTTTGAAGACCTGGCGGGTGTTTCCAAAGCCCCTTTCGTTTGGAATGAATTTGGCGGAACCGTAGGTGGACCGATCAAAATACCCGGTCTCTACGACGGTCAGAATCGCACGTTCTTTTTTGCCGGCTACGATGGCAGCCGCCTGCGGTTGGGGACTACTCTTCACGGAAACGCCCCGACTTCGGCACAGATCGCGACGGCCACTGCTTTGGTCAAGTCACAAAATATCACACCAAATCAGTTGGGGCTGAATATTCTGGGCCTGTATTCCTCACTCGGTCTCTCGGGTCCATTTGTGGTGGATAATCGCGGGCTTCAAACCCCAAACAGCGGCGTCTTGAAAATCGATCACAGCATTTCTAATTCCGATACGCTTTCGGCACGATATCTCCACGGCAACGGCGAAGACGAATTTCCCGGCGGCGGACCGGGGCCTGGAGGCGGTTCACAATTAAGTCCTTGGTTTGGTGTTACTCCCACCGTGGCTGACAACTTCGCTATTAGCGAAATCCACATCTTTAATCAGGCTCTAGTCAATACCTTGCGACTCGGTTGGAACCGATTCAGCCAATTTCAGAAAGGTCGGGACGCAAGCGTCAATCCATCCACCATCGGATTCAACACCGGTGTGAGTACGACTAGTTATGGGATCCCTGAGATTGATATCGGGAATACCTCTCCCGACGGATTCTCGAATTTGGGACTGCAATACGGCGCGGGCGGCCGCGTAGCCACGAGTTATCAGATCGCCGAAGAAGTTAGTTGGACTCATGGGCCGCACGCATTACAGTTTGGATTCAACTTTCTCCACAACTATTCCGACTATACGATCGCGGGATCTCGCGGGATCTTTTCCTTCACGGGATCGCAGCTCGGAGACAAGCTGACGCCCGACGGCGGACTCGCGTCCCTGGTGGACCTGATTGCCGGTCTTCCCACGCCGGGCTCGGGTCTGACACAGATCAATCGGGTTGGTAGCAACCGCGCCAACATCGATCAGGACGTCATCAGCGGCTTCGGAATGGACACCTTTAAGATTACTCCCCGGCTGACGCTCGTGGCTGGCTTGCGCTACGACTTCTTCACGACGGTCAACGAAGATCGGGGTCGCTTCTCCGCGTTCGATCCCAACCGCGGCCTCATCACAGTTTCGCAACTGCCCGGCGGAAAGATCTATGACGCTCCAAAAGGGGACTTTGGCCCACGCGTCGCGATTTCGTGGGTGCCGCCCTTCGCGTTTATACCTGGCCGGCAGACAGTTTTCCGGACAGGATTCGGGATATATTACGACACCATCCCGCTCAACAACTTTGAAGAAGGACTCGCGCAAAATCCCGTCGGCCCAACCGCCGGCTACACCATCGTGCCAAGCGTTCCAATTCCTTTCGGTGTTGGAGTGCCGATTTTCGGTACCGGGGCTCCGCAACCCCCATTCAATATTGCGAACATTCAGCGAAATCTCAAGAGTCCCAATACCCAAGAATGGAATCTGAACCTCCAGCAGGAGTTGAGCCAGAAAGTCGTCCTGCAGATTGGCTACGTTGGCAATCACAGTTCTCATCAGCTGCAGCTTCTGGATATCAACCAGCCATCTCTCGGAGCCGGTTATGGACCAGGCTGTGTGGGCCCACCGAGCTTCGCTTGCGAGCAGGCAGCTCGTCCTTTTAATGGCAAATTTCCTACGCTGTCGCAGATCAACACGATTTCCTCGACTGGATTCGCGACCTACAACTCTCTCCAAGTCTCGCTCCGGTCGAACGATTTTCATGGTTTGACCACACAAGTCGCGTTTACCTGGTCACACAACTTGGACACCGCTTCAGAAGTGGAGGATTTCTTCGGAACCAGCGGGTATGTCCCGCAAGACTCGACTAATTTGAAGGGCAGTTATGGCAATTCGGAATTTGATCAGCGCCGGGCGCTGCTCATCACCTACGTATACAGAATTCCCTCGCCGAAGACCGGCGGCAAACTGGCTTATGCGGCCAAGGACTGGCAGCTCTCGGGAACAACGACTCTGCGTGACGGCTTAGCCGCGCCACTATTAACCTTCGGCGATGAAAGCGGAGTAGGCAATTTCCACGAACGTTACAACTGTGTCGGCCCCATTCATTATCAGCTCAAAGATTTTACCCAGCCCTACGCATCCGTCAGCTCTTTTTCCGACCCGGCCCCCGGCACGTGGGGTAACTGCCCGCGTGATCCCTTGGTAGCGCCGGGGTTGAATGCCTGGGACTTTTCTGTCCAAAGAACCTTCAAGATTGGAGAACGATACGGGTTTGAATTCCGTACAAGCTTTTTCAACGCCTTCAATCATCCGAACTTTGCCGAGCCCTCTCCCTCTCTCAACACGATCATCAGCGCGTCGGCCGACGATGGCAGCTTCGATTCCCACTTTGGGGTGGGTGGGCCTCGCAATATTCAGTTTATGGGAAAATTTACCTGGTAAGAGCTGCAAGTTGCCTAGGCAGCTCTTGACCAAGGGCAACCTTTTCGACATGGCCGGGCGCAGATTTTGTAAACACGGAATTCGCGCGAGCACCTTATATCTTGCCTTCTCTTTGTTGTCACCGCTATCTCTGCTGGCAAGCCCCAAAGAACAAGCGCCCAGCCCGATCAGCCTATCGGTAGATGCAACCCAGGTCTCGCAACGGATTCTCCGCGCCAAACTGGTATTTCCGGTCCGTCCCGGTCCCCTCACACTGGTTTATCCGAAGTGGATGCCCGCGGACCATTCGCCGGACGGCCCTATCTGGAATCTGGCGGGACTCAAGTTTTTGTCCGGTACACATGAAATTCCCTGGCAACAAGACTTGCTGGATATGTATGCCTTTAATCTTGTTGTTCCTTCGCAAACAACTTCAATTGCGGTCTCTTTGGATTTCTTGATTTCGGCTCCGGGGCCCACTATCGATTTCAGCGCGTCCGGTGCGGCAAACTTATTTGTGCTGATGTGGAACCAGGTGATCCTGTATCCAAAGGGTTATGCTGCGTCTGATCTGATCTTTCATCCCTCGTTAACTTTACCGAAGGGGTGGAAATTCAGCACATCTCTGCCAATCAGTAATCAGTCCGCCGAAACAATCTCGTTCGCGCCGGTACCGCTGGATCTTCTCGTCGACTCCCCCGTGCAGTCGGGAGAATTCATGCGTATTTTCCCGCTGAATCCGGGCGGCAGTCCCCCGCAAGAGCTAGACGTGCTTTCCGACGATGCTTGGGCGCTAGATGTTCCATCCGAATTGATCGAGCATTACAAACGTCTAGTCGCTGAAGCTGCTGCTCTCTACCAGTCTCATCACTTCCGCGATTATCACTTCCTGCTGACATTGAGCGACAACATAATGGGGCTAGGACAAGAGCATCATGAGAGCAGCGACGATCGTGTGCGCCAGCACACGCTGATTGATCCGAACGAGCGATTGCTGGTGGCGGGCCTTTTCCCGCACGAGTTCTCGCACTCATGGAATGGACAATACCGCCGGCCCGAAGGATTGGCCACTCCAGATTTTCAGCAGCCGATGAAAGGCGATCTCCTGTGGGTCTATGAAGGCTTAACGGACTACTTGGGTACTGTGCTCACCGCGCGCAGCGGGTTATTGACGGCGGAGCAGTCGCGCGACCGCATTGCACTCACCGCTTCTACCTTGGAGCACCGCCCCGGACGCCTCTGGCGCTCGCTGCAGAACACGGCCAATGCCGCGCAGATTCTCTACTTCAGCGTTCCGCAGTGGGCCTCCTATCG
Source organism: Terriglobales bacterium (assembly GCA_051986135.1). Taxonomy (GTDB): domain Bacteria; phylum Acidobacteriota; class Terriglobia; order Terriglobales; family Acidobacteriaceae; genus Gp1-AA122. Next base: position 9,380 of record JBPYDQ010000139.1, read on the forward strand.
CCGGGGAACTGACTTCTATCCTGAATCCATTCTCATCTGGCTGGAGGTGGATACAACTGTACGCAAGCTTACCGGTGACCGCAAATCGATGGACGACTTCTGCCACGCCTTTTATGGCGGACCCGATGGCCAGCCCATTGTCAAGACTTACACTTTTGAGGATCTGATCTCGACGTTAAATGGGATCGCTCCCTATGACTGGAGATCGTTCTTTCGCACGCGACTGGATTCCACGCAGCCTTCTGCACCACTCGGCGGAATTGCAGGAGGCGGTTGGCGGCTGGTCTACAACGATAATCCCAACGAAATTCTTGTAGCCGAAGAGGCTGCGCCGTCAGGAAGCGGCAACTTTACATCTTCCATCGGGTTGCAAGTCACGCGCGACGGCACGGTTGTTGATGCCATACCAGGAATGCCAGCCTTTGAGAGCGGCCTTAGCCCATATCTGAAAATTACCGGCGTGAATGGACGCGAGTTTTCTGTCGAAGGCTTGAGGCGTGCGATCCAAGATGCGAAGACGACTACCGGAGCCATTGAACTCGAAGTCGTCAATGCAGGGAAACTGGTGGCCTACAAGATTAATTATCGTAGCGGCAACCGATTTCCACATCTCGAGCGCGTACGGG
>JBPYDQ010000140.1:0-3596 GCA_051986135.1 Terriglobales bacterium
CCGCATGATGGCGCGGTGATTCGATCAGTCTGTCTATGATCTGTAAACCATCTGTTGTGAGGCTGCGGGTATCCGTGCCGTGCATGACAACCTCACCGTTTCTCTCCATCTGCCATTCGGTGACAAGCCTTCCGTCATCCCAGTGACTCTTAGCGACTCTTACCACTCCCGGTGCTATCGAGTCAGAAACTTTCTTTCCGGTTGGATCGATCGTGTACACAGCAGTGGTCCCTGCCTCGCCTCCTGAAATTTTGAGCAGGCTTCCAGACTGTTCGATCTGTTCGACTGTGTACTGATGCTCGGATGGCGGTGGGGGTGGTATTGCGGGTGCGCCTTGTGGCGGATTCGCCACAAGAGTCGCGTGCTCTTGTGTTTTGGTTGGATCAATCCGCCATTTACCAGAGAAATTTGGTTGAGATGATTGTGCAGCTATCAGAGATTGGGGTGTGATCTTTGACAGGACGTCGTTGATCGCTGCGAGAACCACCTTGGGATTGTCGACCTGGATAAAGTGCCCGGAATCTGGAACGAGCTGGTTGTGACCGCGCGTGGAGAGCGCAGCGTAGGCGTCATGCCCAGACGCGAGCGCCCGGAAATACAATGCCGCCTGCTCACGCACGTCAGCGGGCACATCCGGCGGCATCGGGTGACTTCCGGAGGTCAGCACGATCAGCGGCATGTCACCGTAGCTGCGCTGGGGATTAATCACCTCGCGCCCGCTCTGGTCGACATTTTCAATCGCCGAAGCCTGCGTCAGGAGCCTTGCGGAGTCGGCATTGAGTTGCGCAAGGACCTCCGTCTGAGCTGAGGCGGAGGGTGGAAGGGACGGAGCGGTACATTCATCATAGCCTGGCGTGCCAGGTTTCAGAGCGCCGCTTCGAAGCTGAGCGGCGCACTGACGCAGTCGCATGGCTTCCGCCCTCGGCGCCGCGTCGCCGAAGGCCGCGAACTTCGGTGCGACACGTTTCCTCACCGCGTCCTGGTCGGCGATGGCGGGGTCCACCAAAATCATTCCGATTACGGTCCCTGCGTGCTGGTCCGCGAACCGAAGGGCGACATAGGCCCCGGCAGAGTGTGCGACCATCAGGTAGGGGCCGTCGACGTGCGCTCTCTGCAATGCCTCTTCGAGATCTTCGGCTTCGTGAATGGTGTCCTGCGGCTCGGGGCTCGGGCTGCTGAAGCCGAGTCCGGCGGGGTCCCATGCACAAACGCGGGTTCTACGTGAAAGTGGACTTTGGATTCGATACCACACCCACGACCAGCCTCCCAATCCCGCCGTCAGGACGACGGTCGGCGACCCATGCCCGAGGCAGACGAGGTTGATCGCGCGCCCTTCGGCAATCGGGACCACCAGCTGGGGCTTGAGGTAAGGAGTAATTTGTTCGGAGACTCCGACCTGACGCGGCGCAGCGCCCGATGCATCCTTCGCGAAGCCCGAGCCTGCAAGCGCGATGGTCGCGATCGCAAGGATTCGAAGAGAGTGTCGCGATCTCATATTGCCTCCTGAGTCTCTCGATGGGCTCCCCTGCCGCTCCTAGACACCGAAAACTGTCTCCAAGTTCCCGTGACTGTTGCAAAATCGCCATAGCGTAAACTGACCTGCCGTCAAAACGCGAAATCACCTGATTCCGCCAAGTTTCTTGCTACGGTGTCTATGCACTTTATATACGTACAGTAGTTGCGGGGTGATAGGAGTTCTCTATGTTCAGGCTGATACAACCATTCACTCGCCGCCGGCCAACCTTGGAAAGCCTTTGGACCGATGTGAAACTTACAGCCTATCAACTTCGCAAGTCGCCAGTATTCACGGCCACAGTCATTGCCACATTGGCGCTGGGCATCGGGGCAAATACCGCGATTTTTTCTGTAATCGACGCTGTGCTGCTCAAGCCGCTCAGCTATCCAGACCCTGACCGAATGGTGCAGTTTCTTTTGAAACCCGCGCAAGGCGGATTTGTTCCCAGCTCATCCATAGCCGATTTTCGCCTTTGGCGAGAGCAGACACGGGCATTTCAGGATGTAGCCGCCTATGATTTCGCACCGGTCGGGCTGAGCTTACGCGGCGACCCGCCAGAAGAAATCCGCGGTGTTCATGTCACCGCCGACTATTTTCGATTGTTTGGCGGTTCAACGCTCTTGGGTCGGACATTCACTTCAGAAGAGACCAGCCCGAATGGTGGCAATGTCGTGGTCCTTAGTTATGAGCTCTGGAAAAGCAGATTCAACAGCGACCCCGGCCTCGTCGGAAAGACGGTTTCTCTGGACAATGAACCATACACAGTGCTCGGTGTAACAGACCAAAGTTTTCAAAGCGACCCAGAAGCAGATGTGTGGATGCCTTTCCAGTTCGCTCTCATCAGCGACGACCCATCCCACTACTTTCAGGTGTCGGGTCGCCTGAAGCCCGGCATCACTCTCGCACAGGCGAATGCCGAACTAGAATTGGCGGCGGGGGAGGCGCGACGCAGTCATTCCTTTGCTGATTCAAATTTCGCCTTTGAGGTCAAACCGCTTCGCGAGATGATTGTGGGCGACGTGCAATCGTCTCTGCTGATGATGGCCGTCGCGGTGACCCTTGTCCTGCTGATTGCTTGTGCGAACGTGGCCAACCTGCTTCTTGTTCGTGCGACTGGCCGAGAACTTGAGTTCGCTGTCCGCTCCGCGCTCGGTGCGGGACGTATTCGGATTGTGCGTCAGCTTCTTACCGAGAGCATCCTTCTGTCCTTGATCGGCGGCGTGCTGGGAGTGGTGATTGGTCTCGCCGGGGTACGCACACTCTTGGCGATCAATTCCGGCGATATTCCGCGCATTGGGCAGAGCGGCACATTCATTGGCATTGACTGCCGAATACTGATCTTCACCATTGGGTTGTCGCTTTTCACTGGAATTCTCTTTGGGCTGTTTCCGGCTCTCGCTGCATCGCGGCCGGATCTGAAAAACACGCTCAAGGAAAGTGGCAATCAGCAAGCCACAGGTTTTGGACCGAACAGAGCGCGCTCTTGGTTGGTCATGAGTCAGACGTCTCTGGCGGTTGTGCTTCTCATTGGAGCCGGACTACTGATTCGTAGCTTTATCGCACTACGTACGGTGAATCCCGGTTTTGATCCTCACAACGCTCTCTCGATGGACATGTCGCTTGCCGGGAATCGGTTTGTTAAGACCGCCGAAGTCTCCCGCTTCGTGAACAATGCGCGCGCGCACATTAACGCAATTCCCGGTGTCCAGAATTCAGCGATGACATGCTGTCCGCCATTCACTAGTAGATTCGGCCTTCCTTTCATCGTACTTGGCCGATCTGTGGGAAATTCTTCCAGCACGGGCGACGCCCTATGGACAGATGTTTCTCCAGGCTACTTCGATGTGTTCAAAATCCCCATCGTTCGTGGGCGTAGTTTTACGGAGAAGGATAATGAAGGTGCGCCGGCCGTGGTTCTGATCAACGAAGCCATGGCAGAACAGTACTGGCCTAATCAGAATCCGCTTGGCGATCAGATTGTCGTTGGCGACGGCTTAGGGCCGAGATTCAAAGACGTGCCCCGGCAGATCATCGGCATCGTGGGAAATACCCGGGACGTTGATTTGAGCACCCCACCTGC
>JBPYDQ010000141.1:0-3061 GCA_051986135.1 Terriglobales bacterium
CAATGCTCAGGTATTCGTTCAGCGCGTCCTTGTCAGGCCAGTACTGCCGCGCGAGGGTCTCATCGATCATCGCGACCGGTTGTGTGTTCATTCGGTCGCTGTCGGTGAACGCACGCCCGCGCACCACCGGAATTCCCATTGCCTGGAAATAGTCAGGTGAAATCAGCGAAATGTGACCATGCGGGCCGGGACTGTTGGGCGCAAGCACCTGGCCCCTGATCGAGAACGAAGCCGAGCCCTGGTTCCCGCCAAACGGCAAGTCGCTCACCAACCCAACGGCGGTCACGCCCGGAATGTTCTTCAGGTTCTGTTCGGCTGCCTGCCAGAACACTGCCTGCTTCTCAGATTTGTCGTAGATCGTGGGCGGTAATGCCACCGTCGCCGTCAACACGCCCTGCGGATCGAACCCGGTGCTCAATTGCTCTACTGCCTTCAGACTTTCGAGCAGCAGTCCAGAGCACACCAGCAGAAACACGGCGACCGTGATCTCACCAATCACCAGCGCCGAACGCATCCGATTGCTCGAGCGGCTCGAAGTTCCCGAACGGCCGCCTTCACGCAAAGAGGAAATAAACTGCGAGCCGGCAACATACAGTGCCGGCGCCGATCCGCAGAGCAGCACCGCGATCACGCTGACTGCAGAAGCAAACAAGAGGACCTGTTGGTTCAGGTGAACATTGATATTTCGTGCAATCGCCACAGGAGCCAGATAGAGCAATGATGGAGTGACGAAGACCGCAAACAGAATTCCCGAACCCAGCCCAGCCATCGCCAGCAGCAGGCCGTCCAACAGCGGTTGGACCATCAGCCGAGCGCGCGAAGCTCCCAGCGCCACGCGCACCGAATTTTCGTGCTGATGATCGGTGGCACGCGCCAGTTGCAGCCCGGCAATGTTGGAGCAGGCAATCATGAGGACGAGCAGGATGGCCACAAGCAGGATCAAAAGCGGCTTGCGCAAATTGCCCGAGATAAATTCGCGCAGCGGAGCGGCAAACATCCCCCAGCCGGCGTTTTGAGCAAATCCGACCTTCGACTTTACGGCTTGCGAAAGTGAATCTTCAATCGCATTCGCCTGCTCCAACGTTGTTCCGGGCTCGAGCCGTGCCACGGCAAACAGGTTTTCATTGAACCGGTAATTCTCGTCGTGGTACCGCGCCGGAGGTTGCGCCAGCGGCGTCCATAACTCCGCTTCGTTCGGCCAGTTGAAATCAGCTGACATGACGCCAATTACCTCAAACAGCTGCCCATTCAGGTCAAGCTTGCGGCCAATGATGTTAGGGTCCCCTCCGAAGCGTGTTTGCCAGGTTTTGTTCGACAGCACAATGAGGTTATTCGCGCCGGGCACGTCATCTTCCGGCCGGAAGGCGCGGCCGAGAATAGGTCGAGCTTGAAATACGTCAAACCACTCGGAGGTCACGCGCGCTCCCACCACCCGCTCTGGACGCGAATTCTCCGCGCTGTAGTTGAAGCTGCCCGGCTGCATCGCCGCGGCCGATTGAAATACCTTCCGGCTTTCGAGAGAATCCTCAAAATCGGGCGCCGAAACCGAGATGTTCTGCAGGTCGGCCATCGCCGTGTACTTCGCGCGTAACGCCACCAAACCATCCGGATGCGGAATGCCCGTCGGATTCAGCAGCACAGCATTCATCACACTGAACACGGCAACATTCGCGCCGATTCCCAGAGCCAGCGTCATCACCGCCGCAATCGTGAATCCCGGCGACTTCACCAGTTGTCGAAGCGCAAACCGCAGCTCCTGCATCGATCCCTCCGACTCTGCAGACTGTTGATTAAAAATGAAGGCAACCAGCTATCCAAACACAAGCCGTTAAAATTCAGCCATTTAACCTAATCACTGTGTCTGTGATTGCTCGCTTGAGAACAGCCACTCTCCGAAAAGCGAACACCTCTAGCGCTATTCGGAGTCATCTGGCAACCGTGTCGCGGCTACTGCAACAGGCCTAAAATCGACTCTAACCGTACTTTCGGTTCCATTGCTCCCCAAACCCCCTTATTACCATCGGGTGCGATTGTAGCCGCCAGAGGGCGACCGACAATGTTTCAAGGGCGGCGCGAACCAGAATCACATCGCGCATTTGTGAACTTCCGCTCGATCCACCTGCATTTCGCATTATCCTCTTTTGTTAGGCTTATTAAAGCCCTCTTTGCCAGCTTAGGCAGTAATCGGGCCAGTAGATTTTAGGTGTACACCTAACCCAACTCTGCCTGCCAGATTGAACGCTTAACACAGTGCCACCCCGCAGTAACCCACCCCTGCGGTCCACGTATCGCTCACTACCGGTCGACGAACGGGGCGCCATCGTGAGTCGATGTTGTAGCCGTGCTCCTCGGCAGTGTGCTCGTCTCTGGAAACGACTAGCTTCCTATTCTTAACAAGGTCTTGGCGGGATCGATCCGTGCGACTCTCAGAGCGGGTACAGTGGTTGCGAGAACGGCTCATCGACCCGGCCCGGGGATTCGAATGTAAACGCCTCTCGGCAAGAGTTCCTCGTCGCCGAACTCTTGGCAACAATGCGTGCCTGCTCATCATTCCTCATCATTCAATTGGCCTTGACTCGCGAGTGCTGTACCAGGCCTTCCTGATCGAACAGCTGCCAAGAGCGATTTCAACTTACTTCGGTTTGTCATTACTGCTTTTGAGGATGAAAGTGGCCACGTTGTCGTGGAGGGCCTTGAGCGATGCCTCGTGAGCATAGACCATGTGGCCGGACTCGTAGAACTGATATTCGATGTTCTTCTGCAGGTCCGCCGGAATGGGCAGATGCTGCATCTCGTAAACTCCTTCATAAAAAGGAGTAGCGAGATCGAAATATCCGGCGTTCAGAAGGACCCTGAGCTGCGGATTGTATTTCATGGCGGTGGCGAGGTCGAGCATGACGTTTGTGGCGCCGGGGAAAGCAAATTGCATGCCGGGCTCTTTGTGCTGGAAGCTCCACGACGGGAAGACTTCAACTTCGGGCTTGTACTCCCGTCCTTCGCCGAACTTCAGTTCTTTCCGCACATAATCGTTGAACGCAGAAACGTACGCGGAAGAGATTGC
>JBPYDQ010000142.1:0-6596 GCA_051986135.1 Terriglobales bacterium
AAGACGGCAAGCCCGGAGGTGCTCGCTGGCATGAACAAGCTTGAGGATGCCGCACAAATGGTTGAAAAATCCGCAGTTCCCGCCTTAGGGGACAGCTACGGGACAGTAAAGCCGAGTTCGGATGCCAGTCCTGAACTCGTAAACTAAGCGAACCAAAGGGGTTACATTGGTGGCGGCGGTTGGACTCGAACCAACGACCTACGGATTATGAGACCGTCGCTCTAACCACCTGAGCTACACCGCCACAATAAGTTATCGAAGTTCTGCTAGAACATTTTAGAACATTCGTACGAACATGCTGGCACTCTGCGCACGAGAAGAGGAACTGCGCATGGCTTACCGGCTAGGTTCGATCTACCTGTACAAGGGCACGTGGTTCCTTAAGTATCGCACAGAGGAGTCAAAAGACGGAACGGCTCATCGCGTCCACAAGACGGTTCGTCTGCGTCCGCAACAGAGGTTCTGCCAGTGAAACGGCTAGTCGCCGAATCCGGCAAACGACTCGAGCGGGGCGGTGCCGACCAGCCTGTCTCCGCAGTCTCAATCTACCACTGCAAGGAAAAGGAACAACTTAGACCCTATCGAACATCCCCTCTGCAATCGTTTTGATTATCCGGGTTTAATGCTGAACGCCGGATCCCTCGAACGTCACGGGTGCACCTAACCAACCGCCGCCGCTGGAACCCTTAAAGGCTTTGCACCCTTGATTAGAAGCCAAAACATGAACAACACTTCCCCAAACTGTAGCGGACTCGTCCATCGCGACACGATCGCTTCGTATCTTGGCAGCACTAAGGACGCTAAACTGTTTACCAGAAAATAGAAGCCACCCAACACCAGCAGCACCCCCAGAAAGCGCGGCAGAAAGCCCGATCGATACACCAGCAGCCCGAGGGGAAACAGCCAAAGCCCCCAAAATATTCCGGCGACATCAAATCCGTTACCATGCAGATCGAGGAACAGCATGGCCAGCGTGTCGCGCTGGGGCTTCTCGAATAGCGCCAGGGAATCAGCACCTCGCACCAGGGTGGGGACCGCCAGGGCGTTCACCTCATTCAGAAACGCTATCGGGATTGCCACCAGAATCATGGTCAGCATGAGCAAGGCCTGCCGCTGGTTGACCCCTTTGAACAAGTCGTACAGAGCCAGAGCGACAAAGATAAATAGGGCCTGGCCGATGAGGTCGGCCGCGATGCTCAGACGAAACAGCGTCTCGGACGCCGCGATGTTGTCGGCGGTTGCGGTTGGGTTTCCGGGCACGACCAGCTTGCTCGGAACATAGAGGAGGGAGAAGATGGCGAGGATTGAAGCGACTATATACACGAAACCTGCGAATCTGCCTGGGTTCTTGGTGGGACTCATGTGGCCCTCCATTAAGAGAGTTCAGCCTGACATGCAAGGTCAGGCTGCGACGACGGTCTGTTGTTGAGGCGCGCTTTCCCCGGTACGCCTTGGTAACTCGAAGGCGGATTATCCAGAAAACCAGCAATATCAGCGGCAGCACGCCCAAAAGCAAAAGTATGTTTGTTTCTTGTAAGAACTTGGGGAACAGGTGTGGCCGCGCGAGAAATATCGATCCTGATGCAATGAACAGCGCAAAGCACATGCGCCAAAGATGTCGCGCGATGCGTTGAGTGGTGGAGAGGCCGCGCACCAGCATGCGAACGTCGCCCGCGCCTGCAAGTAGAACCACGGTGGCCATGAAGAGGTTCATCGCGGCGGGAACGCCATCGTGGAACGTCCTTGGGTTAGTCACCCTCTGTATCCCGTTGATCAGAATGCTCACCCCTATTCCCACTGGAACCAGGGTCGCAGCCCAATCCAATTTGCTGGTTTTTTGCTTCCTGCCCCGGGCGGTCAACCATGCCGTGGTCACCAGATAGATCGTCAAAATACCACCCACGAAATTGCCGCTCTGATGCTTTCTAGCTGCCAGATACATTGCGCTGGCACCCAGACTCAGCATGGATGCGACGAATACTCTTCCAGCCACCGCATGCCGACCGGAACCCTTAGGCAAAGAGACGGCTGCGCCGCCTGACAGCAGGCCCACGATCCCAGCACAGATGTGAATGGCCAGTATCGGCGAGACTCGCATGGTTGCCTCTTTCCTTCACGCGGCAAGGCAACGAATCAGATCGGGCCTTGATAACGGCGCAGCCGCACCGCTGCCGCGAGGAATGCCGCGGCGATTGCCAGCCCGATCCACAGACTCGGGCTGCTCAGGAAGTTTCCCGGCATGATGCGCGTCATCGGATCTGTAGGGAAGATATCGGTCGGCGCATAGCCCATAGGGGCCGAGCCGCCGATCAATCGGTACCCCACCAGGCTAGCGAAATGCTGTGTGTGGAACGCAATCTTTTCGACTCCGGCAATCGCCACCAGTGGCAATGCTGCCCACAGAAACGCCGCCCGCCGAGCCCAGCCGGACACCAGCAGCAGCCAGCAATAGATCGGTGCCGGCCAGAGGGCGTGCGCGGTCACAATGTGATAAAGCATTAGCAGCGACATCTCCACCACGGGCAAGCGCGTCCACAGCGCAGCCACGCTCAGACCGTTCGCCAGCAGTACGGCGCTGCTCAGCAGCAGGACAATGAACTCGAGAACTAATGTGATCGCGAAGGTGAGCAACGGCAGAACGATGAACGGAATCGTTGCCTTGGCGAGCACCGTGATGAGATCGGAGACCGGCAGCGACTTCCAGAACAGGATGCTGCGGTCGCGGCGCTCACTGTGCAACGCTTCGGCACAGTAAAACACAGTCACCAGGATATAGGTGCCCATCATGAAAGCGGCCGCGATATTGTACGGCGTGAGAATCGCTTCGCGGTACTGCTCCGGATCGGCGTCCAACAGCCCGCGCATCTGAGCCGGAAGATGAGTCAGGCTAATCAGATATCCGATGAGAAACAGGCCGCCGACCCCCAAAGGCGCCATATAAACAAAACGGTTCTCCCACAATTCACGTCGCAGCGCCCAATACAGGGGCCGGGTTGGCGCAATCACTCGGGGCGCAATTGCCTCGGACTTGAGCGCAGACTCGTGCATGGCATTTGATTGACTATTCATTCGGCCGCTCCTTCGGCCTGACCGGCCTGCTTCGCGATCACGGCAACGAATAAGTCGGCGATACTTGGGGTGCGCACGTCGCCGAAAGCTATCAGTTGCTGACGATCAGCGCGATCAAACAGCAGGATGCTGCGGCCCATGAGCTGACATTCGTACATGGGTTTCAGCTCCCGCGCTGCTCCGAGACGATCAGGGCGCACCGTCACTTCCGCATAGCGCGACTCGAATTCTTCCATACTGCAGCCCAGGACGATGCGCCCGCGATCGATGAACGCAAGATCAGTGAGTACGCGCTCGACTTCTTCCACTTGATGGGTAGTCACCAGAATGGTTCGGCTCCGGTCGAAATAGTCGGTGAGCAGGGAATCATAAAACTGCTTGCGATACAGAATATCCAGACCGAGGGTCGGCTCATCCAGCACCAACAGTTTCGCGTCTATCGCCATGACCAGGGCAAGATGCAGTTGGGTGACCATGCCCTTGGATAATTCCCGGATTTTACTGTTGTGCTTGACGGTGGTCTTCGCAAGAAAACCCTCCGCCTTCGTGCGGTCGAAGCGGGGATGCACCCCAGCAACATAGTCGAGCGCTTGCGAAACCCGCATCCAGCGCGGCAGCACAGCGACATCCGCAATGAAACAGACGTCGCGCATCAGCCGCTCCCGCTCATTCCAAGGGTCGCGCCCGACGACTCTCAGTTGTCCCTGATAGGGGATGAGGCCGAGAATGGCGTTGAGCGCAGTCGTCTTGCCCGCCCCGTTCGGACCGATAAGCCCGAGGATGTGGCCCTCTTCGACCGACAGATCAACCCCGTCCAGCGCCACCGTTGTGCCGTAGGTCTTACGCAGACCACGCGCTTCTATGCAGGCCATAGGCTCAGCGTTCCTCCCCTTTTTTGCTCTTGGACTTGGCCTGGCGTGTGGGACCGCCATTCAGCAGTTCCTCGGCGGTCAAGCCCAGACGCTGAATGGTTTCGTAAATTCGCGGCCATTCCTCATCCAGAAACTTCTGCCGCTCGCCTCGTAGCAAGAGGCTGCGCGCTCCCGACTTCACGAACATTCCCAGCCCCCGCCGCTTCTCCACAAGTTCCTCGTCCGCCAGTTCTTGGTAGCTCTTCAGGACCGTGAGCGGGTTCAACCGGTAGTCGGCCGCCACCGTGCGCACCGAGGGCAGCGGATCGCCTTCCTTTAGGACGCCATCGAGTATCATCGCGACCACGCGATCGCGAAGCTGGCGGTAAATCGGTTGATTGTCGTTCCACTCACGGTCCATCGGATTTCCGGATGAGCTTACCGTCCTCTGTCACCGCTTCCGTCTTGTCTTCGTTCGAGATCGAGGTGCGCGTGGACGGGCTTGTCTCCCGGCATCATATACGTCCAGTCCTCGATGTGGTGGTTGGCATCGATCACGGTGAACCGAGCATGGTACATATGTCCGTACTCATTGCCGCCGGAGAGGTCGGCGAAATCGAATTCCACTATCTTCCCGTCCGGCGAGGGCCGGGCGACCATGCGCGGCCGATTTCCGGCATCGCAATAATGTGTCAGGTTCAGGCGGTCGCCGTCCAGGTAAAACATGGTAAGCGGATGGTCGTAACGGGTCGGATCGTCCGGTTTTTCCGGGTCGTACATCTCATGCACCAGCGCATTTCCCCGCGAGGTCACGCGCAGCAAGACTTGCCCGAGCGTTCCGTTCTTCATGTCCTCCTCGGGAGGGTCGACTGTGACGGGGCCCTGCCAGGTACCGGCCAAAGTTTTCAATTTGTCGAAGGACTTTTGCGCATCGGATTCTGCGAAAGCCATCGTGGAAATCCACAACAGGACAATCACCATAAATCGAAGGGATTTCATGTTCATTCTCCTCACAGCAAGCTTGTTCCTCGCTTTCGGATCAGCTTTGTTCCGTGCCATGCTCGGCGGCCGCGATCAGTCCTGTGGCCCCGCAAGCATGATATAGTGTTATAGTTAACTATAACACAGCTACCGCTGTCAAGTGCTTTTTAAGGTCTTTGGCTGCCAGGGAGCTTTCCGGGGTCGCTGCTTGAAGAAAGTGGCCAGAAAATTAGCAACTCAATCAATCCCAGCAGAGATCTCTCGCATTAACCCCATCTTTCACTCGAAAATTCCTTGGAAGGAAAGCGGGGCTGGACGAAAACCGGGTTTAGCGTCGCTAATGGCCCCTAAAAGCAAGATCAGGGAAGGTCGCCGCGAGCGCTCCCAGAATGGGTCCGAGCGGCGCTTGCGGAGGCCGGAGAAAAATCCTTTACCTTATACCTTCCAGAATCTGCTACAGACTCCACTCGAAATCAGCCGTCCGCAGAGCGAGCCAAGCCAAATAGCACCATTCTGGTATTTCCAAATCGGTGAAGACAAAATCTGCCGGTTAGTTCAGGCACGGTGAGCGACTGGTGGCTCTAACCAAGAGAGCTAGCTAGTCCGCCATCCGATATCGACGAGGAAAGATGGGTTAAACGAGTCTCCTTTGGAGAATTTAAAAAACACCGTCGCCAGCCGTGGACTTCGGACTGCGCTAACCGTTTGGCTCCACGGGGCCACGTTGGGAGGTGTCAAACCGGCTACTTCCGCTTGCGAGATCCGATGGGCCGGCTTGAAACTAGCCCGCCGAAACCTGAAACTACAATCCATGAGAGCGATCGGCGTGATCCCGGCGCGGCTTGCGTCCACACGGCTGCCGCGCAAAATGCTGCGGTTGATTGGCGGAGAGCCGCTGCTGGCGCTGGTGCATCGCGCCGTCTGCCAGTCGCCGCTACTCAACGATGTCATCGTTGCGACCGACTCGGAGGAGATCATGGGTCTCTGCCGGGAACGCGGGTGGCACGCGCGCATGACTTCGGCGTCTCACCTGAATGGCACCGAGCGGGTTCATGAGATTGCCCAGTTCGCCGCTGCCGATGTTTACGTGTGTGTTCAGGGAGATGAGCCGCTGACCCGCCCGGAGCACATTCAGACTTTGTTGGATGTCATGACGACAGATGTTCAAGTGGGAACGCTGAAGGTCGTTGCAGGGGAAACGGATATAGGTAATCCACACGCAGTGAAAGTTGTAACCGATAGGACGGGGCGCGCGCTCTATTTCTCGCGCGCTACGATTCCGTTCGATCGCGATCTAACGCAAAGGGCAATTTACTATAAGCACCTCGGTTTTTATGCCTACCGCAAGCAAGCCCTTGATCGTTTCGTGAGTTGGCCGGAGGCTAGGCTCGAACGTATTGAACGATTGGAGCAACTGCGATTCCTCGAGAACGGCGTTCCCATTCACGTGGCCGAAACGCCGTACGATACGGTCGGGGTGGATACGGAAGAGGATGTGAAGCGGGTCGAGGCTGTTCTCAGCGGGCAGGGGTAGCGGCCGCTCTGTGTGCTTTTTTGTCTCAGGTTTGAGGGACCGGCTTCAGCCGGGCCCAGGATTCCGCCGCTGCTACTCGTTTGCTGATCGCGGGATGGGAATGGAAGAACCACTCAACCCATTTTGAAGGCGCTCGCTCCGCCAGGTTTTGCTCGGCCAGT
>JBPYDQ010000143.1:0-3403 GCA_051986135.1 Terriglobales bacterium
CTTTTTCGGAGAGTCGATGGAGGGCTGGAAATAACGAACCAGGACCCATGACGAAAGCACCCCGCGTGACCTGTTCGACACGATCGGCGATGCCAACGCCATGCATTCGCCGCAGATCGAGAGTGCGTAGAATTAATAGATCGAGCGTGCCCTGCAGGATCCCAAGGCTTCTTGACACGGCCCAGATCATATCAAGCTTCGATATCGATAGTCAATACGAGAAGAGGAGCAGCCGTAACGGCGTAGCGTTTGCCGGAACGAGCAAACCTGTTCGAAAGGAAATTGGCCACCAACAGCAAGCAGCCGAAGCCGCGCTATCTCACATTGGGCTAGGCGACTGCGCAGGCCGGACCTGCTCTAGAGAGAGAGCGCCGATTGGATATCGGTGACCCACAGATTCCTCGGACGAGGCCAAAAATTCAACACTTTAGCGATCTGTTGGGCCAGGAATGACGCAGAAGTTCAAACGTACCGATTGACATATGCCGTTGTTCTCTTGCATAATTTTCCCATAGCTGGCTATAGGAATGACCGGATGCCGAAACACACCAACGACCGCTTGCAAGGCACGCTTGATCTCCTGGTGCTGAAGACGCTGGCGTCGCGGGGGACGATGCACGGATACGCTATTACGCTGCATATCGAGCAGATTTCGCAGGAGATCCTCCGTCTCGAAGAAGGGTCGCTCTATCCCGCCTTGCACAGGATGACTCAGGCTGGTTGGCTGCGACCCGAGTGGGGCGCGTCCGAAAACAATCGTCGTGCGCGCTATTACTCGATCACGCCGGCAGGTCGGAGACAGTTGGCCACTGAAGAGAAGAACTGGGCGCTGCTCACCGAGGCCGTTGCTCGGGTATTGAGGTTCGCGTGAAGGAGCATTTCCATGTCCTGGAGCAATCGTTTCAAAAACCTGTTCCGCACCAATAAGGTTGATCGCGAAATTGACGAGGAAATCGAATTCCATGTTGAGGCGCGTTTTCGGGATAACCTTCGGGCAGGCATGCCACCTTTGGAAGCTCGCCAGGACGCCCTGCTCCGGTTTGGCAGCCGGATGCGGTCGCTCGAAGGCGCGCGGGAGGCCAATATGCTTGTTTGGATCGAAACGGTGCACCAGGATATTCGATACGCTTTTCGTACTCTCATGAAGAATCGCGGCTTTACAGCGGTCGCTGTTGCCTCACTGGCGCTTGGGATCGGCGCCAATACCGCAATCTTCAGCCTAATTGACACGCTCTTGATTAGGCTTCTGCCTGTGCACAACCCCAGAGAACTCGTGATCCTTGCGATGCCGGGCGTCGGACCGAGAGGGCGTCCAGGAACGTCTTTCTCCTATCCGATGTATGAGGAGATCCGCGACGGCAACAGCAGTTTTGCCGGTGTTGCAGCGTTTTTCGATGTGGAAAGGAATTCCGTCACTGTTGAGGGCCAGCAAGATGCCGTTGAGCTCTCGTGGGTCTCTGGCAACTATTTTTCGGTGTTGGGCGTGGATGCAGTCCTCGGCCGAACGTTCCACGCGGAAGAGGACCACGGCTTTGGAAATCATCCTGTAGCTGTGATCGGTTACAGATATTGGCAGCGGAGATTCGGACAGGACGCCCGAGTCGTCGGGAAAACTATCATCCTTGACAAGAGGCCGTTCACGGTCATAGGTGTGGCGTCGCCCGAATTTTACGGTACGGAAGTGGGCGAATCAGTGGATATCTGGTTGCCGCTCACCATGGGGAACCCGGGAATAGTCACTGGCCGCAGCGTCGCCGCCGCTACCTTGATCGCAAGATTGAAGCCTAGCTTGTCCGGGACAGCCGCCCTGGCCGGCGTGAACGTGCTGTTCTCGCAACTTCGCCGTCATGAAGACGAACTAAACTCGCTGGGCGACAGGCAGCATCGCATTACAGAAGAGCAACACCAGAAGTTCCTGGCGCAACGCCTTGAGTTTCTGCCGGCAAGCCGCGGCCTGTCACACCTTCGCGAGCAATTCTCCCGGCCGCTCTGGGCGCTCATGGCTGTAGTCGGGCTGGTATTGCTAATTGCATGTCTGAATGTGGCGAATCTGCTGCTCGCCCGTGCTGCCGCCCGTCAAAGGGAAATCGCGGTGCGACTCTCGGTGGGAGCGGGCAGAGGCCGCCTCGTCCGCCAGTTACTCACTGAGAGCGCCCTGGTGACAACCGTGGGCGGCTTGCTTGGGATTGGCGTTGCGTTTTGGGCCAGCAGCGTCCTCGTTAATATGGTCGGCTCCGGTGCTGAACCTATCAACCTCCATTTTCAAGTGAATGTTGAAGTCCTTGGCTTCACTGCGGCGGTGTCTCTCCTGACGGGGCTGCTTTTCGGACTTGCGCCGGCGTACAGCGCGACACGAATTAATTTCACGCCCATACTCAAGGAAGCCGGGCGCGGCGCTATTTCGGGCGGTGCGGGCCGCATGGGTGTTCGGGTGCCGTTACGAAAGGCTCTGGTCGGAATCCAGATCGCGATCTCCCTCATAGTGCTGGTAGGGGCCGGTCTGTTTATCCGAACTCTCCAAAACCTCCTAAACCAAGATGCTGGATTCGACCGCAGTTCCGTTCTTATTGCCAACGTCATAGCACCGCAGGGTGGACCCAATGGGCCGCTTCGGCTCAACGAGTTCCGCGAGGTTCTTCGCAAAGGTGCGTCGATTCCCGGTGTCCGCTCTGCGTCTCTTTCGACCTACCATCTATTCGGGGGAGGGAGTCGAACCGACCCTGTTTATATTGACGGGTTTCCTTCAAGCGGCGACTGTCACCTCATGGCCATTTCGGCTAATTTCTTCGAGACGATGGGAATCCAAGTCTCCATCGGCCGCGGGTTCACAGAACGCGATGACGAGTCTGCACCAGCTGTGGCGGTGGTCAATGAAAGCATGGCCAGGCGCTATTTTGGAGACGTCTCGCCGCTCGGAAAGCACTTCAGCTGGACGCCACGAGGGCTGCGGCAGATTGAGATTGTGGGAGTCGTCAAAAATGCAAAGTGGCGAGATCTTCGGGCGGATTCTCCACCCTTTGTCTACTATCCGTACTTCCAGTGGCAGGCCTCTCCCTATGACAACCCCAAGACTTACCCTGGGCCGGTCGCCTATATCGAGTTGCGCACCTCAATCGATCCCGCCGGACTCTCGAAGGCATTGCGGCGGGAGGTATCTTCCGGCAGCGGTCTCCGAGCAGGGGAGATCGTGACGCAGGCGGCGCTGGTCGAAAAGACCGTGGTCACTGAGCGCCTTCTTGCGAAACTCTCTGGTTTCTTTGGGGCCCTCGCCCTTATACTCGCCTGCATTGGGCTGTACGGCTTGATGTCCTACACTGTAGCGCGCCGCACGAACGAGATTGGGGTGCGCATTGCCCTGGGTGCTGGCCGTTTCGACATCATCGATATGGTGTTGCGGGAGATC
>JBPYDQ010000144.1:0-3696 GCA_051986135.1 Terriglobales bacterium
TTCCCGCGGCAACTTGACTTTGCCCTTCGGCGTCCAGGCCGAAGTCTTGGCCGATCAAACCGGCGTAACGTTGAAAGTATTGGAGGCCGCCACCGTAATCCGGTAATCTGGAACGCGTGGACCAGCAGCATGTACATCTCGTGGGGATTTGCGGCACGGCCATGGCGTCGTTGGCCGGCTTGCTCAAGCAGCGCGGATTCAAAGTAACCGGCTCCGACGCAGCCGCGTATCCCCCAATGTCCGACTTTCTGGCCTCCATGACCATTCCAGTGGCCCAGCCTTACGCCGAAGCCAACCTCAAGCCGCGCCCGGACTGGGTCGTGGTGGGCAACGCCATCTCCCGAGGCAACGTGGAGCTGGAGTACGTGCTGGACGAGCGTATTCTTTTGCGCTCGCTGCCGGATGCGCTTTACGACTTGTTTCTGCGGACGCGCGACTCTATCGTGGTGGCGGGTACGCACGGCAAGACCACGACTACTTCGATGCTCTCGTGGATCTTTCAGGCCGCGGGCAAGGATCCGTCATTTCTGATAGGCGGAATCGCGGAAAACTTCGGCAGCAGCTTTGCTCTGCGGCAAGGGAAGCATTTCATCCTGGAAGGCGACGAGTACGACACCGCCTTCTTCGACAAGGGCCCGAAATTCCTGCACTATTTTCCCGATGCCCTGATTCTCACTTCAGTCGAGTTCGATCACGTCGACATCTACAAAGACCTCGACGCCGTCGAGACTTCCTTCAAGCGTCTGGTAAACCTGATCCCGAAGCGAGGCAAGATCATTGCCCACGATGCTGGCGAAAGCGTCGAACGATGCCTGGCGCAAGCGTTCAGCGTAGTCGAAAGATACGGCTCCACGCGAATGGCTGGCTGGCGCGTTGTTGACTTGCAGCTGGAACCCACTCGGACATCCTGGTCGGTCCTGCGCGATGGCCGTCCTTGGGCCGATTTCGAATTCTCGCTGGCCGGAGAGTACAACGTCTGGAATGCCACCGCGGCTGCAGCCATGGCCGCCAGCTACGGCATTTCGAAAGACGCAATTTCCGCGGCGCTGAAAACTTTTAAGACTGTTCGCCGCCGGCTGGAAGTCATAGCTGAAATCAACGGCATTACGGTCATCGATGACTTCGCTCACCATCCCACGGCTATCGCCGGTACCCTTAACGCGCTGCGCTCGCGTTATCCGGGGCGACGTCTTTGGGTCATCCTTGAACCTCGTTCCAACACCCTGCGCAGGAACGTATTCCAAAGTGAGCTGGCCCGAAGCCTGGCACTGGCTGACCGGGTGGTAATTGCAGGTATATTTAAGGCCGATGCCATACCTGAAGCCGAACGGCTCAATCTCCATCTGGTGGCAGCACGACTCGAACAGCAGGGTCATTCGGCTCGCGTCATTACCGACACAGATAGGATCGTGGCCACCGCCGCTCCGGAAATGCTTCCCGGGGATGTCGTCGCGATCCTGTCCAATGGTGCTTTTGGCGGAATCTATGAAAAGTTGCCGCAGCGGTTAAGGCTGATCGGGGCCAACGCCGCCGGTGCCACAGACAGCAAGAGTTCCGTTGAGACCACTTCAGCATAAAATTGACTTATGCTCGAAGATACCTGCCCCCATTTGTTTTTTCTTGCTGCATGTAGGCATTGGTCGGAATCGCTGCTCACAAACGGGAAGTGCGGCGGGAATTTGAATTTCGAGACGTGGATGTGGACAATAACCCGGCACCTTAACGGAGACTCTGGCCGGTGATTCGAACTCTGATCATGCTCGCCTTCTGGACGGTCGCTGCGTCCATAGCCGCTTTGGTAGGATTCCCCTGGACGTTCATTACCGGCAACATCGCTTTTCTATATCGCATGAGCATGTGGAGCGCTTTGACCGGGGTTCGCCTGGCCGGAGTCCACGTGGAGACCATGGGACTGGACAAGATCGACCCGGCCCGAACTTACATCTATATGTCGAATCACGTCTCCAATCTCGACCCGCCGATTCTGCTGCCGCTGATCCCACGCCGTACTTCGGTGATGGCAAAGAAAGAGCTCTTCAGCTACCCCATTTTAGGCAAAGCGATGCGCTTAGGAGCGCTTGTGTCGGTTGATCGGGGAAACCGCGACGCGGGCATAGTTGCCGTGCGGGAAGCCTCCACGGTTTTGCAGCGGGGCATCAGCATGAGCATCTTCGTGGAAGGGAAGCGCTCTTTCGATGGCAAGCTACTGCCCTTCAAGAAGGGACCGTTTTATCTCGCCGTGGCCAACAATGTGCCCGTCGTACCGATCACGATTGTCGGTACCCATTACGTGATGCCCAAGCGCAGGTTTGCGGTGAAGGCGGGAACGGTCAGGATTATCTTTCACAGTCCAATCGAGCCGAAGGACTTCGGCAGCCGGGACGAGTTAATGGACAAAGTGCGCGCGGTCATTAACCACGGCTTGCCACCCGAATACCAGGAGAACAGCGTCATCACTACCGAGGCTTCTCAGCCTCGCGCTGGCGAGTTTTCCGAGCGCGAGGGAGATGCTCGTACCGCCTGATTGCTTCACGATGCGTTCTCGTTAATCTTCTCTTTTTGTGCGCAGCGCCTTTGCCATTTCCGGCAGGCGGTTAAACACAGCCGCACATCGCAGCCAGAGCCGGTTGTCAATCGCCGGATAGCCGCTTACCACTGCCTTCGCCGGAACGTCATTCGGAATTCCACTCTGCGCCGTCGCGATCACGCCATCGCCAATCTTGCAATGGCCGGCGACTCCGACCTGGCCCGCGAGAATAACGTTGTTGCCAACTTCGGTCGACCCTGCAAGCCCGACTTGCGCGCAGAGCAGCGTGTTCTCCCCCACCCTGGAACCGTGCCCAACCTGGACGAGATTATCGACCTTGGTGCCGCGAGCCACATAGGTTCGGCCAATGCTAGCCCGGTCTACGCAGGCGTTCGCCTGAATCTCTACCTCGTCCTCGAGAACCGCTGGACCGGACTGCACAATTTTCTCCCATTTTCCCGAATCGTCCTTAGCAAAACCGAACCCGTCAGCGCCGACCACGGCCCCATTCTGCAGGATGACATCATTGCCCAAGCGGCAGTGCTCGCGCACCACCGCGTGTGCATGGGCAAAGAAATTGTTGCCAATTCTGGCCCCGCGATAGATCACCACATGCGCTAATAAAACTGCGTTCGTTCCAATATCGACATCCTCATCGATTACCACGTAAGGCCCTATGTGTGCGCTTCCTCCGATTCGTGCTGAGGCGTGAACAACTGCGCTCGGGTGAATACCGGGGGAGTACTGGGGCGGCTGATAGAACAACTCGACGGCCCGCGCGAAAGCCAAGTAGGGATTCTTCGATCGCAAGAGAGCGGTATGAATGGCGGGAAAATCCTCGGTCACGATAACCGCGGAAGCGGAGGTAGTCTTTGCCATCGCTGCATATTTGGGATTGGCTACAAAGGTGATTTGCCCTACTCCCGCTTCTTCAATACCGGCAACGCCAATGATTTCCGTTTCCGGAGCACCGTTTTCGAGACGCGCTCCGAGGACTGATGCAATCTGTGCAAGCTTCATAGAAAAATGTCCCGCCCGGCGGGGAACTAGCGATTCTAACGGACTGGCGGTCGCCGGCGTAGCCGATCCTCCACAAGGCCTGGCTCAGGTTTCAGATTCCTATTCGGGGCTACTCCCGCCGGGTGCATACGGCCAACCAGCACATCGAG
>JBPYDQ010000145.1:0-4275 GCA_051986135.1 Terriglobales bacterium
ATGACGAATAGCGACACGACCGCTACACCGTAGCTTGGGTGAAAGGCGAAACTCAGCGATCCGACTGTCCCGGCGCCGAATGCGGCCACCATGACCGGCTTCTCCCCAAAACGTTCCACCAGGAAACCGGCGGGAATCGACATGACGCCATAGGCGATGAAAAATGAGAACGGCAAAAAAGCCGCGGCCGCCAGGCTCACGTGGAAACTGCTGATGATGTCGGGAACGATAGGACCCAGGATGTTGGTCAACAGAGACATCACAAAGAAGGTCAAAAAGACCAACCCGACCATGTACCCTCTGCGTGCCATGATTTCGTTCGCCTTATTCCGTAGTTGTGACCTTTGTAGCCAGCTCAAATTTTCCCGGCTCGCGGCCCGCGAGTGCGGCCAGAGCGAGGGTAGTCATTTGGATCGGCAGAATTTCGGGAATCGCGCGGACGCTTGTGCCGTGATCGGGGATACGGAAACACTCGAGCGCGGAGCGTTCGCCCACCAGCTCTGCACGGCCGCCTCCCTGCTGAATATCGGTGAGTAAGCGATGATTCAAGTCGCGGGTTTTCGCGTCTCCGGAAAACACGACCACGAAGGTTTCCTCGCTCAACATTTCCAGCGGACCATGGCGGAAAGCGGCGCTGCTCATGCCCTCCGCATGGAAATGATCGGATTCCTTGACGATCAGTGCGCCGGTACCCACCGCCGCCAACGATGCGCCTCGGCCCACAAGAAACAAATGGCGGATGCGCTGCAGCTTTTCTGCCAGGCTGGTCACGTACTCTTTCCAATCCGCCAGGTAGGCGGCAGCCGCGGGCGCAGCACTCTTGAGTTCGCGGCGGCTCTGACCGACATCGCGTTGACACAGGATGTCGCCCAACCACTTCAGCGCCATCAAGGCGGTTACGTAAGTCTTGCAGGATACTGAAAACTCCTTACCAGCGCTCGTAAGCAGAGCAGCCGTAGCATGCTCCACCAGAGGGCTCTCCGGCGTATTGGTTACGGCAATCACGGCCGAACGTTTGTGATTCACCTCGGCCAGGCGCACCATCTCCACACTTTGCCCGGATTGCGACACCGCGACTATGAGTGTCTTCGGATCGAAAAAACGCGCCTTGTAATGAATCAGTTCGGAGGTCTCCACCATGATCGCGGTGAATCCATGGCCGATGAGTTGCAGGTTCAAGGGATGGAGCGCGTGAAAGGAAGAACCCATACCGGTCAGGACAATGCGCTGGAAGGTCCCGCGATCAAGGCGCTGAGCCAGATCCAACAGCGGCTTCGACCGATCCAGAGTCGCGAGCGTATCTTCCAGCGCCTTGGGCTGATCCAGGACATCTCGCAAGTACTCGCCCTCAATCACTCTGAGATCAACAACCACGTTGACCTCCTTCGTTGGCGAATCGGTGATGCCAGACCCTGGCTGCGCCGATAAGGTTCGCGTCTTCCCCCAGTGAGGCCAAGGTGAGTTCGGTTTTGTCGAAGGGGACAAGCCGGCAACTTTCGCGGATGACCTTGCGAATGCCCTCGAGAAAAAGAGCCGAGCTTATCATCACGCTGCCACCCAGCACGATCGCGTCAGGGGTGAACATCGTGACCAAATTCGCCAAGCCGAGACCAAGGTAGTAAGCTTCCCGGTCCACCGCTTTCTGAGCCCACTGGTCGCCGCTCCTCGCGAGCTCGCAGATGCGTTTCGCCGTGAGATCGCCCCGATGAGGATAGTTGGCCGGCGCTTCTTTCTCCAGCCACGCCGACATTGCGGGGCCAGCGGCGAGGGACTCCCAACATCCGTGAAAGCCGCATAGGCAGAGAGGACCGGATGGATCAATAAGGTGGTGGCCGATCTCGGGATGCGACTGATCGACTCCGCGATAGAGCTGCCCATCCATGATAAAACCTGTTCCAATTCCGGTGCCGACAGTCACGTAGATCAGTCGTTTCTTGTTTCTGCCTGCGCCCCAACCGGCTTCTCCGAGAGCCGCGGCATCGGCGTCATTCTCCATCGCGGCTTTTATCCGGAAGATTTCCGCCAGATCCTTGACCGGATTCTCGCCTTTCCAGTTGGGAAAGAAGTTGACGTCGCCGAATTCGCCGGTCAGCGGGTAGACTGGCCCGGTCGACCCGATGCCAATGCCGCAGATTTGCGTTTTTGCGTTCTGGGCGGTGGCCTGGAGCAATGCTTGAATGTTGGCGAGCGCGTGCGAGTAGCCAGCAGCCGCATCAGTCGGGCAATCGAGGCGGGCAAGCACCTTGCCATAATCATCCACCACGCCCACCGCGATCTTGGTTCCACCGATATCAACTGCTCCGATCAAGCGTTCTCTCCTGTATTGTTACTTCCACCCGAATACTGCACCTTCGTAAGGTCCGATATCGGCTTTGAATGTGGAGTCGGTCACTTCGACCTGGGTTGGGCCTTGCGGCGTAATTCGCGCGACGGAATGAAGCGTGACGGACGCGGTGACCGTAATCGTCTGTCGGTTAGCGCTGTGATTGGTGATGACCGCGTACCCGCCGGCCTTTCCGCTCAAAGCGGAAACTTCCACGGAGGGTTGGTCGCTATGAAACAGCGGTTTGATTCCGGCCCATTCGTGAAAAGCCTGATAGATGCGGTGCGTGGCCTCAGGCTTGTCGAAAGCTGCCGGCACGCTGGCGAGATAATGCTCCAGAGGATAAGCGCTCAGTAGCGTCTTGCCCGAGCCGAAGGCATTAGCCACAAGCGCAGGCCGATCGTCCTGGTCGACAGCGACAACAGTGCCGCCCTTGACGGCAAGAATTACGCCCCAGGAGCGGGGCGAGGCCGCCGGCACCGAGTAGTGAAACGTGTCCCCGACCTTCAGGCCGCCGAAGGGAGCGACGACTCTCAGCGTGACCTCGCCTTTGGGATTTGCGTCCACCATTCTCGCACCAAACAGTGACTCCATCTCTGGAATCGCCGCATCTGCCGCAACCGATGCATAGAGTGCCCCACCTTGCGAAACATACTGTTTCGCTTTTTCCCAGAAATCGGAATGCACGTGAACCAGAAAACTGTCGGTGCTCGTCAAGGGCGAGGGCATCAACAGCAGTGGACGCTTCTGCCAATCGTCGTACTCCCGGGGGAAATCCGCCTTCATGCCGGCACGGCGCGCTAGCACAAAGGCTGAAAGCCACGATCCGGTAAGCCAGGAATTTTCCTCGCTGAAAGTGGGCTGCGATTGCCCCGCCACGGCCGCGTCCTCATCGGTCGACGTGTAGGGAACAATTTCCGGGCCCGTAAGGCCAAAGTGCGAGAGGTCGCCATGCGGTTTTGACCACTCGTAAGGAACGATGATGCCCGCTTCTGCCGCAGCCGGTTCAATGCCGGTGAGATCGAGGTTGCCGACAATCTTTTCGAATTCCTCAAACATCTTTGCCGAAGGACGCTCTTTTCCTTCCCAGGTGGTGAGTCCGAACTCCGTTTCGTGGGGCGAGCGCAAATAGGGAACTTTATGAAACTGCTCCGGCGCCGCATCCGTGTAGCACCAGATGAGAAATCCGTTCGCGCCGGCGCCCAGCCCGGAGTAGAGGCTGGCGCGCAGGAATTTCGCGATCTGATCCGGATCATATTGAGCCGACGATGCGCCGATCTCCTGCACCATCACCGGATGTCCGGCGCCGCCAGACAAGGCCGTTTCGAAAGCCGATCCGTAGCTGCCACGCTCGGAAAGCATCGCGTCCGGAAAAAGTTTTGGAGCGTAAATCGAGTAGGGATGAACGCTGAAAAAATCCGCTTCCTCGCGGACAAGGTCAGGGCGAAAGGGCCCGTGCTCAACATCCTGCATGCTGACGCCAACGACGATTGGGTGGAGCGAATCGTGCTTCCGGATCGACCACGACAACAGCCGCGTCCAGTTGATGGCCATCGCGTCCGTCGTCTCCGGGGCGATCCAGAAGGGAGGCTCGTCGGTCAGATCCCAGCCGAGAATCGCTGTTTCCTTTCCGTAGCGGCGCGCGAGTTCTGCCACATGGTCGGTCTCGATTCTGAGCATGTCAGGATCAGAATGCGGGTGCCGACCTTGCCGGTAAGGCACATCCCAGAAGGCTTCGCCCACCTCGCCGCCGATCAGCAAGCATGGATGGAGGTAAATGTGATAGCGGTGCGCCAACGAAATCAGGAAGTTGATGGCATGAAACGCTTCCGGATTGTAGTCGCCGGGGCGAGGCTCGATCCACGCCCATACGAAATCCAGGCGGATCGTGTTGAAGCCGAGCTCGTGCATGCGCGCGAAATCCGCCTCAATCGCTTTGGGATCCCACTGCG
>JBPYDQ010000146.1:0-2992 GCA_051986135.1 Terriglobales bacterium
TGGATTGAGGCCAATCCCGGGCGAATTCGTTCTCTGCATCTCAAAGACTGGTCCTCGGATCCAGCAAAGCGATACAAAGTTTTATTTGGAGAAGGCGATGCCAACTGGAAGAAGATCTTTGCCGCCGCCGAAAGCGTGGGAGGCGTCGAATATTACCTCTTGGAACAGGAAGGGAGCCGGTTTTCTGAGTTTGAAACTGCCCGCCGATGTTTGGATTCCTTCCGTACCACCCATGGGCCGGCATTTTGAGCGCTATCGCCTGGTATCGTCAGTTATGCCGCCATACAATGGATTTTGGTTCACGTCGTATGCGCCTAGGTGTTCGTTTATGCTGGGCTCCACGGTTCATTTGGTACGCTGGCCTGCTTCTCTCTAGCTTCCCACCAAATGAATCTGCACAAGGCAAACCGCTTATAACTCAATACGTAGACTGCGTGCAGGACGATAAAGGCCGCAATATCGCATCCCGCTCAATGCAGACCCCTGTCTTCGATTCAAAGCAAGGCTCCACATCCACATCGGAAGTGCTGGCGGCCTTCAAGAAATGCGTGGCCGTCTTGTAGCCAAGTCCACGCGATCCGAAGTGCACACTCTGGACGATTCTAGCGACTTTGGCGAATTAGTAAGTTATTATTTTGCTGTAACTTACACCGAGGGGGAGGGATTCGAACCCTCGCTACAGGTTTTAGCCCGTATACGGTTTGGCAATTCTCTGTCTCGCATTGATGCCACGCAATCCCAATTTAGGGTCGTCCTCGACAACGGAATCTCAACTAACGTCACCTCATTCGGCAGTTTTGTTACACCTTCCAGGACAGTACCTTCATGGGTTTTTTGGTCCCTCGAATTTGCCTGCTCCCCGCGTCTTCTCAGGCGGGTTTTGAGTCCAGATGCAGAGGACGAAAGCTCAACATTCGTACCAGCAGGATAAGCCGGAGATTTGCGTTCTAGACCGCGACGGAATGCAGTAACTGGCGAAACATCGCCTCTCTAACAAGACCGAGGAAATCTCCGTAAGGCGCGAGCGCCTTTGTGCGGTCAGCATCGGCATCAGCACCTTTTGAAGTTCTCGCCTGCGGAGCGTTCGGACGCGCCACACCCAGATGCACAAAGGTACCTACTTTTCGTGAAGCAAAACTACATCCGATGTGTTGTGGACGCGCACGACAGCAAGAGTCTTGCCGTCGTGCGACCAGGCAAAACTGTTGATCGAATCAGAGGTGAAGTTCGTTATCTGGTGTCCGGGCGAACCATCGACCGGTTGGACGAAGATATTATCCACGCCCTTTTCATGGATCACATACGTCAGCGATTTTCCATCCGGAGTGAAGCTGAGGCTGTTCACGAGGTCAGCTCCTGTGCCCATGCGTGGATCGGGTGAAAACAGCCGTGGAGTGGAAGGTGACTCGAGGTTAGATAATGCCAATTTTAAAATGACAGTCTGCGGGTCGTCGGGATTGGTCAGATCTGCGTTGAAAGCCAGCCACTTTCCGTCGGGCGAAATCGCCTCCCCCGCAGATACTCTGAACATTTGCGGAATTCGGCTCGACTCCACACGCTCGGCTGGTCCACCCTCGACCGGCACTCTCATAGCGGCGTAGTTGCTACTCCCCAGCGAACCGTCATGGTAGTAAACCCACTTTCCATCCCGAGAACAGTTCGGAAAAATGTCAAGAGAGCCGTTGGTCAGTTGCTTCAGATTGGAGCCGTTGGTATCAGCTCTCCAGATATGTGTGGCATTCGTACCCCCATGGAAGGTCCAGGCGAGAAGCACATACCGATTTCCGCAGGGGGCAAGATCCAGCACCTTGGCGTTGGCATCACTCAGCAATGTGGTCGGCTGACTCCCATCAGGATTCATCCGGCGCACGCTGCGCCCGTCGGAAACGAGCAGCCTCCCATCGTCGGTCCAGGCAACACTGCCCACATCCTGCACCGGCAACAAAGGCGTCTCCCTATTATTCAGCGCAGCGCCTGAAAAAGGAACCAGACTCACAATGCGCGTGAGCTTAACCTGCACGGTCGCGATGGTCTTTCCATCGGCCGAAACGGTGAGGGCCGAGTATCCGTTCGTATCTCGTGTGACAGGCTGGATTTCGCCTCCGCTGCGAGAAATCAGCCCCATTTGCTTGCGGCCAAAGTCCGGGCCCTTCGCGCGGTACAGGGCAAGAAGCCACCTACTGTTTGGCAACCAAGCAAGTTCCTCCATCTGCTCGTTCTTGAACGAGGCAAAACTCCGCACTTGGTGACTGGGAACGTCGAACATTTTGATCGAGCCAAGTGCATCGCTGGTCTTGAAACTGCTTGCCGCGATCCGCCTTTCGTCTGGCGACCAGGCTACAAACCAGGGCAAAAGGTCGAGCGTGATGGGAGCATTCTGCAGGATCGTCTCGTCGCTGCCGTCCAGGTTCGCAGAAATCAAACGGAATTTTCCCATCTCAGGATCATTGAAGCGAAGGTAAGCCATGCGGCGGCCGTCGGGCGAGAATGTTATCCCGACGTCGACATCCCGAACAATATCCTGGGGCTCTCCTCCGAGTACCGGTGTCCGGTAAAGGTCCCATTGGCTGCCCGTGTTGGTGCCGGCTTTTCGGAAGTAAACGTAATTCCCGTCTGGGGAAAAAGCGAGAGATTTGTAAGTTGCGGACGCCGGAGGAACAATCTCTGTGTCGCTGCCAGTCGGGACATTGCGCAGCCACAAGCTCCGCAGACCGCTATCATTTTGCACGTTCAAGATGTACTTGCCATCGGGCGAGATTGCGGCTTCCTCTGCTTTGCCAGTGTTCGTGACCTGAGTCATGGTGAAATTCTGAAACGGGGCTGGCCCGGTACGGGTCAGGAATGAATAGATTCCGAAACCGGCGCCGGCCAGCAGCACCACTGCCAGCACGACGACGCCTGCAAATCCAAATTTGTGCTGGCGCGCAAGGGCGCTCACGCTCGAACTGCTCGTGGCGACCTGGGGAGAGAAAGTCTGTTGCGCCGACTGCGC
>JBPYDQ010000147.1:0-2284 GCA_051986135.1 Terriglobales bacterium
CGGCCTTCCCGTCAGGTGCCCGCATAACTCTAAATAAGTTCCTCCGGATCAGACAGTTAACACAACACTTGCCTGAAGTCTGCTCGCCGGAGTCTTAGAGTTTTTCCCGGGCGCTGGTTCAGGCGTAGCGCAACTCATCAAGCTGCGCTGGCCGAATAGGCGGACGGGTCGGTGCCTCGGGGGAAGCATTGCCGCAACAGCAGTGGTATTTCCGATCCTGGCAACAGCCCTTGACGCCGCGAATTCGACTTGGCTGCCAGTTTTGCCAGTAGTAGGGCTTCTTTAAAACTCGCTAGTTATCTTCTTAGAGTCTCGCGGATCTGTAGGCTCAGAGCGTAACGTGGCCGCAGCAGAAAACCTTAAGTCGGCCGACCGCAGATTAGGCTAACCAGCGAGGGAGGAGAGCTATGGGTGCACTCGATCAGGTATTGAGCGAAGTCCAGAGCAGGTTTGGAATCAGTGAAAGCAAGGCGAGCTCCTTGCTGTCCGGCCTTCTGTCCTTGATCAACGGCCAAGCCGACGGTGTTACCGGCTTCTTCGATCGTTTCAAGCGTCCGGGACTAGGCAACTGGCTGTCTTCTAGTCTTCAGGGGGAAACGAAGCCATTGGACGGTGAGACGGTAGCAAGCGCGCTGGGAAGGGATGCGACTGAAAGGATTGCTGCCAATTCGGGGCTTTCGTTTTCCGCTGCTGCGGCAGCTATAGGGTTCATGCTGCCGAAGGTCTTGCAGAAAGTGGCACCTGGGGGCACAGTGCCGTCGCGCTTACCTTCGGAACTGACGTCGTACATTTCAGGACCGACCGCGGCGGTGAACACCAGAGCTTCGGAGGCTGGTTACGCGCCAGAGCAAATCGTGGTTAAGGAAGAAAGAAGTAGGCCACATTTCCTACTGCCACTCTTGGCCCTTTTGATTGGCGCCGTTCTTGTGGGTTGGCTCTACAGCAATCGTCGGCCGACGGTGAATACGTCGTTCAATGCCGCGGAACAAGTACGCTTGGCGCAGAATAAGGCCCGTGCCGCGCTGGCGTCTTTGAAGCCCGGCTTTGGCGGCCAAGACCTCACCAACGCCCTCAATCTCAACGTCATCAACTTTGCGCCCGGCAGCGCGCAGATTCCGCAGGAAAGCTACGATTTTTTGAACAAGGCGACTGCGGCCATAAAAGCGGCCCCATCAGGCACGCATTTGGAGGTCGCCGGTCACACCGATAACACGGGGGATGATGCATCGAACATGAGCCTCTCCCGCCAGCGAGCGGACACGGTGCGTAACTACCTTATCCAACAGGGGGTCGATCCGAATGAGCTGGTAGCCGCCGGGTATGGCCAGACAAAACCCGTAGCGACAAACGCTACTGAAGAGGGCAGGTTTCGAAATCGGCGGATTGAGTTTACCGTCCTCAACTAGATTTCCTTACGCGCCTCCCAGGAGAAGGTCAGACCGATATCCGACTTAGCGGATTGTTGGGGGGGCAGTCATGCTCGACGTGGAACGGTTGAGGAGTGGACCATCGGCACCAAGGTATTTCTTGTACGCAACGATCCAGTTGCTCGCGATCTGACGCTGTGCGGCAGCCAAATTGAGTTGTCCGGCACAGACCAAATGGTGGAGACGTTCCTCCAACTGATCTTTTGCGTAGGAATTCCACAACGTGTTGTAGTGTGGTTGGATCCAGAGATTTCGGATATCGTCCGCACCGCCTAGCCCCGGAGTAATCAGGTAATCCACCTCGTATTCGTCAGCACGAGTCATCGGCACTCCGTACTCGCTAAGAACCTGCCGCTGCAATGCATCTGGCACAGTCCGAACGACCTCGTCGTGCGGCATCGAGCAAAGGTCGCCCACGGCAACAGGCCTGGTTGCTCCCGGTGTGAGCTGCGGGTCAGGAAGCACCGCCGCATAGACGACCCCACTGGATTCCTGCTTTACGGTTTGTTGGAATAGCACTCGTGCGCCAAGCACGGCGAGCAGCATCAACACACACGCGTAGGCGAGATTGCGTGTGCTTAGTACAGAGCGAAATCCTTGCCAGCGGGTACGCGAGGAAGCTTCGGCTAACTCTGCCAAGCGTGCTTCAAGGACCGCACGGGGACCGGGAACAGGCGGCAAGTTCGGGTCCCCATCGCTGGCGAGAGTCCGGACAAGATCAACGATTGTCGCCTCGATTTCCGCCATTCGCGCTCGGCACTGCCAGCAAGCTTTCAAATGAGCACGAACCTCCGCCGCACGACGTTCAGGCAGCTCACCATCTGCGACGAGCAGCAGGTCTTGATCTGAGGGATGCA
>JBPYDQ010000148.1:0-3187 GCA_051986135.1 Terriglobales bacterium
TACGATATCGGTGAAGTGGAGGGCCTGCCGTATCTTTCGATGGAGTACATCGACGGCGAAGACCTCGGCAGCCTGTTGCGCCGCATCGGACGTCTTCCTGCCGACAAGGCTACCGAGTTCGCCCGTAAGATGTGCGCGGGGCTCGCTGCCGCACACAAGCAGGGAGTCCTGCATCGCGATCTCAAACCCGCCAACATCATGATCGACGGCCGCGGTGAACTGCACATTATGGACTTCGGCCTGGCAGCCATCGCCACGCAGGTGCAGGGAGCCGAGGCGCGCAACGGTACGCCCGCCTATATGGCACCGGAACAGTTGGAAGGACGCGAGGTTTCGGCTCAAAGTGATATCTACGCGCTGGGCCTGATCTTCTATGAAATGTTCAGCGGCAAGCCAGCGCACCAAGCCGATACAGTGGCGGAAATCCTTGAACTGCGGCGTGGCTCCTCCAGCGTCACCAATCTTTCGCAACTGGTGACGGACATCGACCCGGCGGTGGAGCGGGCTATCCTGCGATGCCTTCAGGCCGATCCAAAGCTGCGGCCCACGTCTGCGCTTGCATTGGCGGCGTCTTTGCCCGGGGGCGATCCCTTGGCCGCCGCGCTAGCTGCCGGCGAGACCCCTTCACCGGAAGTCGTTGCCGCCTCCGGTTCCACTGAAGGTTTATCGGCTAGGATCGCCATCCCCGCTCTCGCGGGAGTCGTCGTGGGCTTGATCGCCACTTGCGTCCTCATGCCCAAGGTGCAGTTGGCTGCCTACGTTCCACTTGAGGATCCGCCGGAAGCGCTCACGGTCAAGGCTCGCGAAATCGTGCGGAGTTTGGGGTACACCGATGCGCCCGCCGACACGGACAATGGTTTCTATTACGACGGCACACCGACGAGCGATGCGCACGCCAAGGGACCCGCGGCGTGGCACAAGCTTCTCGCGACGTTTCCGTCGCCACTTCTATTCGGTTACCGGCAGAGCCCTCTGCCGATGGTTTCGAAGGAGTTTAACAGCTCCGGCACGATCACGGGCGACGACCCGATCCCCAACATTTCAGGCATGATCGCGCTCTCGCTTGACACCAGCGGACGCCTTGTCGCCTTCGATGCTGTCCCTCCGCAGATGGAAAAGCCGGGCTCTTATCCCGCGCCCAATTGGTCTCTCTTATTCGCCGACGCAGGTTTCGATTTCGCCCAATTCAAGCCTGAGGACCCGCAGTGGACTCCTGTTGCTGCAACCGACGTGCGCGCGGCTTGGACCGGCAAATATCCCGGCAATCCCGATCTTCCCATCCG
The DNA here is from genome assembly GCA_051986135.1 of Terriglobales bacterium. Classification (GTDB taxonomy): domain Bacteria; phylum Acidobacteriota; class Terriglobia; order Terriglobales; family Acidobacteriaceae; genus Gp1-AA122. Next base: position 1,284 of record JBPYDQ010000148.1, read on the forward strand.
CGTGGAGGCTGCGGCCTTTCACGGCCGTCCAGTTCACTTCGAAATCGTATGGCCATCGACGAAACCTATACGCATGGCCGGAAGTTCGCAAACCTCGCTGGCGCAGCGGGCGGCGGACATCGCTAACGGTCTGATGTACATCCTGATCCTGGCGGTGGGAATGTGGTTGGCCCGATTCAACTCGAAAGCCGGGCGAGGCGATCTGCGCGGAGCCACGCGGCTGGGAATCTTCATGGCGTCGGTATCGCTGGTGAAGTGGCTTCTCTCGGCGCACCAAGTGGCGGCGCCGGAGGAGTTTGACCTTCTCAAAATGGCTCTTGCCAGCGCCGCCTTCACCGGCATCCGTTTGTGGATTCTCTATCTGGCGCTGGAGCCGTGGGTGCGCCGCTACTGGCCCCAGAGTCTTGTGACCTGGACTCGGCTGCTGGCGGGCCAATGGCGCGATCCGCTGGTAGGCCGTGATGTTCTCTTCGGCATTTTGCTGGGCTTGGTGTATTTGCTGCTCTTTCAAGGCTACTTCTTCGCGAACGTCTTCCACGGCGGCGGACCGGCGTCGCTATTCGACGCGACCAATCTTAAGGGTGCTCGCTACTGGGCTGCCTCGTTCGTCGGGCACCTGGACGGCGCAATTGGCGGAGCGCTATTCTTCTTCCTTCTCTTGTTCGTTCTTCGAGCCGCTCTCCGTAAGCAGTGGTTGGCTGGAGCGTTCTTGGTTCTGATCTTTGTTGGGTTGCGATGGTCTGGGGTGGGCCCATGGTACACACCGCTATTCTTGCTTGCGATCTGGACCACCCTGGTGGTAGTGATGCTGCGCTTCGGTCTGTTCGCAACCATGTGCTTGGTCTTCCTCATCGACACGCCGATGCAAACGCTGTTGACTACGGATTTCACGGCCTGGTACGGACAGAGTTCCTGGGTCTTTGTTTCCATAGTGGCCGCTGCCGCAGTTTGGGGCTTTCGTACCTCGCTAGGTGGGCGGACTTTGATTACGTCGCGGTCCTGACAGACCCAAGACATCTTGCGCCAACAGGTCCACCGGTTGGAGAACCGCGCCGAAACGGTCAATTCCAAGGGAGGCGCGCCATTAGGAAGCGAAAACTGTCGCTAAATCCCCTTCCCACTGGCAACCGCCATCGAAGTCCCGTTCTGCGAAGCTTGCCGCCAAAGGACTTCCGGGCGAGTGACGGCTATCCGGAAGTTATCCTGTCCGCCTGCCGCTTAGTGGACGTTAGGTGGGCTGGGTCGGTAACTTACGGATAAGGCTCGTTTTCCAGCCTCCCTAAATTTGAGTGCGCTGATACGGTCCAGGTGGTGGTCTAGGGACCGTGCTCTTGGCTCTTCGATGGGCTATGATGTCTCCGAGATGGGCGAGCTTTCTCAGCCATGCTTGACTAGTAAAAGGCTGGGAACCGGGGAACGCTGTGACCCGTGGCGAAAGCAGATGAGGAAGGCCGCTGACCAGTTGCGCCTTCTCGATGAGCAGCGGTTCAAGGGCCAGATCGCAAGAATCGAAGAATGCTTGCGTAGAGATGCTACGTGGAATCTCGAGGCCGCGTTACGAGTTGCCATCCCCCGGCGCCGGCTAGTGTAAACGAGCGTGAGGGATTATCGGTAACTTACCGCTAACCCGTGTTTGGCTACGATCCCAAGAAGGGAAACAAAAGAACAAGAGCGGTGTCGATTGGATTTAGAATAGGAACGGCTCTGTGAGCAGGAACCATGCTGAGGTCCGCCCTTACAATTTGCTGCTTGCTGTACTTGGCAGGATGTAGGACATCTGGCGAGCTGCGGCCTACTCAAGCCGACGGCATGAGTCCGGCGAGTCCTGCAGATGCCACCATACTCAGTGACGCTACGACAGACCTTCGCGAGCGTCTGAACGCGGGTTCCTGCGACCTGATCTA
>JBPYDQ010000149.1:0-11011 GCA_051986135.1 Terriglobales bacterium
TGTTCATGCTGATCGTGGCTCCGATCGCGGCGATGCTGATTCGGCTGGCAGTTTCCCGTTCGCGCGAATATCAGGCCGATGCCAGCGGCGCCCATTACACGGGAAACCCGTACGCTCTGGCAAGCGCATTGCGCAAGTTGGACCAGTCCTCTCGCCGGATTCCTCTGATGGCATCGCCGTCGACGGCGCACCTGTTTATTATCCAGCCGTTGCTGGGAGTCAGCCTCGGCAGCTTGTTTTCCACCCATCCGCCCATAGCAAAACGCATCGAGCGCCTGACCGGTCAGCCGGCAGAGTTCTTTCAATAGAAGGCAGATTCAGATTGCCACCGGCTTGCGCGCTGAGTATTTTGCGACGATTCCCGTGTCTGGCGACGAATGCAGCATTTAACGGTCCTGAATGGACTGAGGCCTGGATCCTGGCTTCTCATGAATCGACCGCTCGGGCGCGCTTGCAAGGCACGCTCCTCATTAGCCATTTCCCGAACACTGAATTAGGCCTCAGACGGCCAGCTCCATGCTGACTGCTGTTTCCTGTGATGTCGGTAACATTGCCCCTATGTCTCACATAGTAGAATCGACCCTGTGAGACCTGCCGAGACTGGAGCCCCTGCGTCAACCCGCGCTCGGGAGATGGAGCGCGCAGTGCGTAAGATCATCCGCGGCAAGAATGACGTGGTGCGCCTGGCACTGGTCTGCCTGTTTGCGCGCGGCCACCTGCTGATCGAAGGCGTGCCTGGAGTCGGCAAGACGACCCTTGGACAAGCCATCGCGCGGGCGCTGGACTGCGGCTTCCAGCGTGTGCAGTTTACCAGCGACATGTTGCCCAGCGACGTTCTGGGTATCACCATCTATTCGGCCGCCGAGCAACAATTTGAGTTCAAACACGGCCCAATCTTCACCAACATTCTGCTGGCCGATGAAATCAACCGCACCACTCCAAAAACTCAGTCCGCACTGTTGGAAGCGATGAATGAAGGGCAAGTCACGATGGATGTACATTCCTATGCCTTACCACAGCCATTCCTGGTCATCGCGACACAGAATCCAGTCGAACATCACGGCACCTATCCATTACCAGAGTCTCAGTTAGATCGCTTTCTGATGCGAGTCCGTATGGGGTATCCCGACAGCGAGGCGGAGCGGGAAATCCTGCGTTCACAGGCAGGGACCGCGCAGCTGGAGCAGCTCGAGGCGCTTCTGAGTGGCGCGGATATTTTGGAGATGCAGCAGGCGGTGACACGCGTTCACGTGGACGACTCGCTGGTGAGTTACACACTGGAAATCGTGCGCAAGACGCGTGAATCTGAATTCCTTTCCTTAGGAGTGTCGCCCCGGGGATCGCAAATGCTCTACCGCGCAGCCCAGGCGATGGCTTTTCTCTCCGATCGGAATTTCTGCACGCCGGAAGATTTCAAGCCGCTAGTCGTTCCGGTCTTTGCCCACCGGGTGGTGTTGAACCTGATGTCTCCATCGACGCTGAAAAAATCGGAACAGGCCGAGCAAGTTCTGCGCGATATTGTTGAAAGTGTTCCCGTGCCCGTGTGAAAGAGGCGACAGGCATCAGGTCCCAATCGGCTCGAGATTTTCCGGCGAGGATCACTCTCAAGCGGGACCGAACAAGCCACATTGCTGGAAATAGTTAAGTCTCTCCCATTTCTATCAACTGGGTTGCTACCCGACGGCCGGAGCCTATAATCCAATCATGTCTTTTCTCCGCTTCCTGATGATGCTGGCGTTAATAGTCTGGCTAGGGGGACTGATTTTCTTTGCCTTCGTTCTCGCACCCACGGTGTTCACGGTTCTGCCAACGCGGCACTTGGCCGGCTCGGTAGTCAGTTCGGCACTAGCCAAACTGCATTGGATGGGTTTCGTCTCCGGCCTGATCTTCCTGATGAGTTCTATGATCTACGCTCGTCTGACAACGGGTGAGGCGCACCCGTTCCGAGCTCGCCACGTGCTCGTGTATCTCATGTTGGCGCTGACTGCCATTTCCGAGTTCGGGATCACCCCAAAAATGGCCGCCCTACGCGGCGCGATGGGGGAAATCGATCGGGTTCCGTTAACCGATTCGGCACGTGTCGCGTTCGACGCTTTGCACGCTTGGTCTACTCGACTCGAGAGCGGAGTTCTGTTTCTGGGTCTCATCGTGGTCTATCTCACTGCCGCGCAGTTCCGGTAGATTGCGGAAGCTATGCCGGAAGCGCTCTGGCAGAAGATTCCCATTGACTGTACCGACGCCGGTCGATGCTTAGCCCTGGCTATTTGCCAACCAGGGGAGTGCTTGAAGAAATGGCGGCGGCGAAGCATAAGTTCGTCCATTCGAGAAGAAATTCGCTCTGATGCTCGTGATTTCCGGGTATCCCCGCCTATCCACTATAATTTTGCCGTCCGAGGTGGCACATGGTTTATGTTCTCGAAGTGAACAGGGCTGGACATCGTGTGGAGGTGCCGGCCGAGCGAAGCTTGCTCTCCGTGCTACGTGATGAACTCGACCTAACCGGCACAAAATATGGCTGTGGAGAAGGGCAATGCGGGGCATGCACGGTGTTGCTCGATGGACGGCCGGTGAGGTCTTGCCGCACAAGTGTCGATTCCGTCAGCAAAAAGAAAATCACGACTATTGAAGGGCTGGAGCAGAACGGTCATCTGCATCCGGTACAGCAAGCATTTCTCGACAGCGAGGCTTTCCAGTGTGCCTATTGCACCTCCGGAATGATCATCTCCGCGGTGGGCTTGCTTGGCCGTACTCCTAATCCCACGGAAGAAGAGATTCGCAACCATATGAATGGCAATGTCTGCCGCTGTGGGATCTACTCGCGAATTATCGCAGCCGTGCAGCAAGCGGCGCGCAGAGGGTAACGACCGATGGCGACCAAGACAAATGAATTTGATCTGGAACGTCAAGAACACTGTGGAATTCGCCGGCTCAGCTATGGATTCGAACTAGGACGCCGCGAATTCTTCAAGCTGATGGGAGCCGGGGTGCTGGTCTGCCTCGCGGCGTCCCCCTTCGAGGCGCAGGAATCAGGAGAGGCCGACGACGAAACGATCCCAAAGACTATTTCTGCCTGGCTGCACATTGGAGAAGATGGCAGGGTGACTGTTTTTACCGGGAAGTCCGAGATGGGGCAAAATATCCGCACCTCTCTGACCCAGCAAGTGGCGGAAGAGCTGCACGTGCCAATATCTGCCATCAAGCTGGTCATGGGCGACACTGCGCTGACTCCCTTCGACATCGGCACCTTCGGTAGCCGCACCACACCGACGATGGGTCCGCAATTGCGAAAAGCGGCAGCCAGCATGCGGGAAATCCTGCTCGGGATGGCTGCAGATCGGTTACAGGCGGATCGTAGCACCCTGGTTGCGGCTGACGGGAAGATTCAAAATCCACGCACCGGGCAGTCGCTGTCCTACGCTGAGCTGAGTAGGGGGCAGCGGTTGGCCACCGTGATCGAGGATGCTCAGCTCACCCCAGCTTCTCTGTGGCACGTGGCCGGATGTCCAACCCGGAAGGTGGAGGGGCGCGCCTTCGTCACCGGGCAGCACAAGTACGCGTCTGATCTGAAACAACCGGAGATGATGTACGGGAAAGTTCTCCGGCCGCCAGCATTCAGCGCGACGCTCGTGTCGCTCGATAGCAGCGAAGCTGAAAAGATGCCAGGGGTGAAACTCATACGAGACGGAGGGTTGGCGGGAGTGGTCGCACCCGATGAATTTACGGCTGCGAAGGCGCTGGCCGTGCTAAACGCGAAATGGGAGTCGCCGCCACAGATTTCCGAGGCACAATTGTTCAAGTCCCTGCGAGAGAAAAGGGCGGCGCATGGCCAGTCTTATGACAAAAATGGTACCACCGTGAGGGGATCGGTCGAACAAGGTCTGCGGGCGGCGGACAAAACTCTGGCCCGGACTTACACGGTTGCATACATCGCGCATACCCCCCTGGAGCCGCGAGCTGCAGTGGCCGACTGGCGCGACGGCAGATTGACCGTTTGGACTGGAAGCCAGCGCCCCTTTGGCGTGCGCGACGAGTTAGCCGATGCGTTTCATCTTTCGCGCCAGCAGGTGCGCGTTATCATTCCTGACACGGGCTCGGCCTATGGCGGTAAGCACACCGGTGATGCAGCGCTGGAGGCGGCGCGACTCGCCCGGGCGGCAGAAAAGCCGGTGAAGGTGGTGTGGACGCGGGAAGAAGAGTTCACATGGGCGTATTTCCGTCCGTCGGGCGTGATCGATATCAAGAGCGGAGCGCGGAAGGACGGCATTATTACCGCCTGGCAACACGACAACTACAATTCCGGATCATCCGGGATCGAAACTCCCTACAACATTCCGAATCAGCGGATTGAGTTTCATCCCTCCGACGCACCTTTGCGGCAGGGATCCTACCGGGGGCTGGCGGCGCCGGCAAATTTCTTCGCGCGCGAAAGTCACATGGATGAACTGGCACACGCGATCGCTGTCGACCCGCTCGAGTTTCGTTTGAAGAATCTCACGGACGCGCGGTTACGCGCCGTTTTCCAGGCGGCTGCGGAGAAGTTTGGCTGGGGACGGCAGAAATCGTCGCCCACGCGCGGGTTCGGCATCGGGGGCGGAACCGAGAAGGGCTCGTACGTGGCGACATGCGCGGAAATAGGCATTGACCCGGCGACTGGCGAACTGCACGTCGAGCGAATCGTGGAAGCCTTCGAGTGTGGCACCGTGGTGAATCCTGATGGGCTCGAGAATCAGATTACGGGAGCCATCACCCAGGGCTTGGGCGGCGCCTTATTCGAGGCGATTCACTTCGATAACGGCAAGATCCTGAATCCGCACCTGGCACAATACCGGGTACCGCGCTTTGTTGACCTGCCGCAGATCGAAGTGGTCGTCCTCGACCGAAAAGATCTGCCTTCCGCCGGTGCGGGAGAGACTCCGATCATGGCAGTCGCGCCGGCCATAGCCAATGCAATCTTCAGCGCGACGGGCATAAGGTTACGTGGCCTGCCGTTGGTGCCGAATGGGCTCGAACGACATAGCTAGTGTGCAGCGGTCCCGGGCTTGCGGAAAGCCGAGCCAAGCAAAATAATCGTAAACCTCTGAATCTTAGAGGAATGGGAACTCTTCTAATATTATAAGGGGTCGTCTCGGCGATTGGACCGGCGGTTCGGCGAGTCGGACCTGTGGTTCGATTCGTTTCGGTTTTGTTCTCACTATGTGGATTGTTCGACTTGCATTAAGGCGCCCTTATACTTTCGTCGTACTTGCGCTCCTGCTTCTGATTTTGGGGCCTATCGTTATTCTGCGTACGCCGACTGACATTTTCCCCAATATCAATATCCCTGTGGTCAGCATCCTGTGGAATTATTCAGGGCTGAATCCGCGGGAGATGAGCGACCGGATTGTTTCGCAAACAGAACGCGCTCTAACCACTACCGTCGACAACATTCAACACAGCGAATCGCAATCGCTGAACGGGATTGCAGTGGTGAAGGTGTTCTTTCAGCCGGGGGCGAATATCGAGCGCGCTCTGGCGCAGATTACTGCGATATCCCAGACGCAACTACGACAACTCCCCCCGGGGACGACTCCGCCCTTGGTCATTACCTATAACGCATCCAGCGTGCCAATTTTGCAGCTGGCATTGTCGGGAAACAGGCTTTCCGAGCAGCAGCTCTTCGACTACGGGGTAAATTTCATTCGCACGCGGCTGATTACGATTCCGGGGGTGGCGATTCCGTATCCATACGGAGGGAAGCAGCGGCAGGTTCAGGTTGATTTGAATATCCAGGCGCTGCAAGCCAAGGGATTGTCGCCCATGGACGTGGTGAATGCGATCAGCGCACAGAACCTGATATTGCCGGCAGGAACCTCCAAGATCGGCCAATTCGAATACGACGTCGACATGAACGGCAGCCCCAAACAGGTTGCCGAGCTGAATGACTTGCCCATTAAGACCGTGGGGAGCACAACCATCTACATTCGCGATGTTGGTTACGTGCGGGACGGGTTCCCTCCGCAGACTAACATTGTGCGCGTGAATGGCAAGCGGGCCACCTTACTCACAGTACTGAAGACCGGCAACAACTCAACGTTGGACATCATCCAGGGGATTAAGTCGCTGCTGCCGGCGGTCGAGGCAACTCTGCCGCAGGACCTGCATGTGCAACCGCTGGCCGACCAATCACTGTTTGTACGCGCCTCGATCAATGGCGTGTTGAAGGAAGCGACGATCGCCGCTTGTCTGACGGCCGTCATGATCCTGATCTTCCTCGGCAGCTGGCGGAGCACGGTTATTATCGCTGTTTCGATTCCGCTCTCGATTCTGACATCGGTGATTGTGTTGAGCGCATTGGGTGAAACGATCAACATCATGACGCTGGGAGGACTGGCTCTCGCAGTCGGCATCTTGGTGGATGACGCTACCGTCGAAATCGAGAACATCAACCGAAATGTGGCTGAAGGCAAAGAAATCCAGCAGGCCATTCTGGATGGCGCTGCGCAGATTGCGGTACCGGCATTCGTCTCTACCCTGGCGATTTGCATCGTGTTTGTGCCGATGTTCTTCCTGACGGGTGTCGCGCGTTTCTTGTTCGTTCCCCTGGGGGAAGCGGTGGTGTTTGCCATGTTGGCTTCCTATTTGTTATCGCGCACCCTGGTGCCGACCATGGCGAAATATCTGCTGCGCGGGCACGAACAGGAAGTGGGACACATCCCCTCGCAGAGTCCGAATCCGCTGGTAAGGCTGCAATTCCGGTTTGAGCAGGCGTTTGAGAGATTTCGCGATGCGTACCACGGCTGGCTGCAGTGGTGTCTCGAGCATCAGCGCGCATTCATGATGGCATTTTTCGCAGGTTGCCTGGCTTCGCTTGCGCTGTTGATTCCGTGGTTGGGACAAGATTTCTTTCCCGCCGTGGACAGCGGCCAATTCAAGCTGCATATGCGGGCGCGCACAGGCACGCGAATTGAGGAGACTGCGCGACTGGCTGATCTGGTGGAGCAGTATATCCGGCAACAGATTCCGCCGCGAGAAATTGCCAGCATTATCGACAATATTGGCCTGCCGTACAGCAGCATCAACCTTTCGTACAGCAATTCGGCGCCCATCGGAACCTCCGATGCAGACATTCTGGTCACTCTTAACGAGCACCATCGGCCGACCGAGAATTATGTTCACGATTTGCGAATAAGCCTGGCGCGGCAGTTCCCCGGGGTAACGTTCGCATTTCTACCCGCGGACATGGTCAGTCAGATTCTGAATTTCGGATTGCCGTCGCCCATAGACATCCAGGTCGTCGGTAACAACTTGGAAGCGAACCGTTTGTTTGCCGATCGATTGCTGGAGCGGGTGAGATACATCCCGGGGACGGCAGACTTGCGCATCCAGCAGGCGTTCGATCAGCCTTATTTTCATATCGATGTTGACCGTACACGAGCCCAGCAGGTTGGCTTTACGCAGCGTGACGTCGCTACCAATTTGTTGATTTCGCTTAGCGGAAGTTTTCAGACCACGCCGACGTTCTGGCTCGATCCCAAGAACGGGGTGAGCTATTCGATCGCAGCGCAAACCCCGCAATACCGAATAGATTCGCTGCAGGCCCTGGAGAACATCCCGGTTACCGGGCCGACCAACCGGAATCCGGAGATTTTGGCCAGTTTGGCTTCGTTTAGCCGCGGCGCCGGAATGGGCGTGGTTTCCCACTACGACATTCAGCCGGTCATTGACATTTTCGGCTCGGCGCAGGGGCGAGACCTGGGCGGAGTAGCCCGAGACATCTATCAGACCGTCGACCGGCTACGGCCCCAATTGCCACGCGGTTCCGAGATAATGATTCGCGGCCAGATTGAGACCATGCGCTCGTCGTACACGGGCCTGTTGAGCGGATTATTGTTCTCCATCATATTGGTGTACCTGCTCATCGTGGTGAATTTCCAATCGTGGCTCGATCCGTTCATCATCATCTCCGCCCTTCCGGCCGCGTTGGCGGGAATTGCGTGCTTCCTGTTCGTTACCCACACTAGGCTGAGCGTGCCGGCGCTGACCGGATCGATCATGTGTATGGGTGTGGCCACGGCGAACAGCATTCTGGTGGTGAGCTTTGCCAAAGAACAAATGCTCGAAGGGAAAGACGCCATCAGCGCCGCCCTGCAGGCCGGCTTTACGCGCTTCCGCCCGGTGCTGATGACCGCCATGGCCATGATTATGGGAATGGTACCCATGGCATTGGGCCTGGGAGAAGGCGGCGAACAAAATGCCCCCCTGGGACGTGCGGTCATAGGAGGGCTGCTTCTGGCGACGGTAGCAACGCTGTTTTTTGTGCCGGTGTTTTTCAGCGTGCTGCACGGATTCCGGGTAAGGCGGGCGGAGGCGCGGAACTGATTTTTTGTTCATCAAGCATAAATATTCGGAGTATTAAATGAGAGTAGACCAGGACGACGACGTGGAAAGCCCGCCCCCTGGGCCCGCCATGGATCACGAGTCTCGAAGCAATCACGCGAAGCGCTCAACGCGCTGGTGGATGATTTTGGTCGCGGCCATAATCGCCCTGGGCCTGGTGATTGGCGCGATTCTTCCTCGGATTCAGGCGCGGGCAAACTTGCGCAGGGAAACCGACGAGATGGCCGTGCCCACGGTGTCGGTGGTGAAACCGAAGCGCACGGCGCCTGCCTCGGAATTGGTTCTCCCGGCGAACGTACAAGCTTTCGTGGATTCGCCCATTTACGCACGCACCAATGGATATTTGCGCAGGTGGTACGCGGATATCGGCGCGCACGTCAAAGCAGGGCAGCTTCTGGCGGAGATCGAAACACCGGAAGTCGATCAGCAGCTAATGCAGGCGCGGGCGGACCTTGGTACCGCACAGGCTAACCTTCGGCTGTCGCAGATCACTGCGGAGCGGTATGCGGGGCTGCTCAAAACCGACTCGGTTTCCAAACAAGAGGCGGACAACGCCGAAGGCGACTATGCAGCGAAAAAAGCTGCCCTGGAATCGGCACAAGCGAATGTCAAACGGTTGCAGGAGCTGCAGTCGTTTGAGAAGATTTATGCTCCCTTCGATGGAATCATGACCGCCCGCAACACCGATATTGGCGCGCTCATCGATTCGGGCAGCAGCGGCGGAACGCGCACGGAACTGTTCCACATCGCGCAACCCGACAAACTGCGGGTTTATGTGAACGTGCCCGAGGCATATTCGCAGTCGGCCAAACCCGGCCTCAAAGCTGCTCTGACTGTGCCGGAGTATCCGGGTCAGAGATTTGAAGGGACACTGGTGCGCACCGCTGACGCCATTGATCCGTCAACAAGAACCTTGTTGGTTGAGATAGATGTCAATAATCCTACCGGAAGGCTGCTGTCCGGCGCTTATGCCGAAGTGCATTTCCATCTGCCGACTGCTTCCGGTTCGTTCATTCTGCCGGTGAACGCGCTGCTGTTCCGGTCCGAAGGACTGCGCGTGGCGGCCGTGAACAAAGGGCACGCGGAACTAAAGCCGATCACCATTGGACACGATTTCGGATCAGAAGTAGAGGTGGTTGCCGGACTGGACGGAAATGAATCGATCGTGGTGAACCCACCCGATTCGCTGGTTTCGGGCGAGGCGGTGCGGGTGATTGAGCCGTCAAGCGGCGGCGAAGAGGCGCAGTGAGCGAGGGAAAGCAAAACCGATGGGGTGTCAGATTCCACCCTCGACTGTTGCTTCTGGCCACCATGGCGCTGGCGGGGTGCGCTGTCGGGCCGCATTATTCTCGGCCTACCGTAACTGTTCCTCCGGCATATAAGGAAGTTCCTCCAGGCATGGCCTCCGCTCAGCCGGCCGATCAGCTGTCACGCGGCAAGTGGTGGGAAATTTACGGTGATCCTCAGCTCAATCGACTGGAGGATAAGATCAAGGTTTCCAATCAGACCTTGAAAGCGGCTGTGGCGCAATTCGAACAAGCGCGGGCATTGGTGCGCTTCGAGCGCGCCGATTTTTACCCCACAGCGACGGTGGGAGCCTCCGGTTCCAGAAACCGCCTATCCAGCAACCGCGCCCTGGCAACAACGCTCTCCACCTCGAATTACAGCGACATACAGCTGCCCGTCGCGAGTGTCTCCTATGAGCCGGATTTGTTCGGACGCATCCGGCACACGGTGGAGGCCGCGCGCACGGGTGCGCAAGCAAGCGCCGGGGACCTCGAAAATGTGAGCCTCAGCTTGCACGCGCAGCTGGCGGTGGACTACTTCGAGCTCCACTCTCTCGATGGTGAAGAAGAGGTGCTGAACTCAAGCGTAGCTACGTTTCGCAGGGCGCTGGAGTTGACCGAGAATCGTTACCAGGGCGGGGTGGCCTCGGCGGTTGACGTGGCCCAGGCGCAGACGCAGCTGGAAACGACGCGCGGGCAAGCCATCGACGTCGAGGTGGCGCGGACGCAATTCGAGCATGCCATAGCGGTGCTCATCGGGGAGCCGGCGTCGTCATTCAGTCTTCGGAGTTCCCCTTTAGAGCTAACCCCTCCCCAGATTCCCGTGGGACTCCCTTCGGAGTTGTTGCAACGGCGTCCGGATATCGCCGCCGCCGAGCGCCGAGTGGCGTCGGCCAACGAACAGATCGGGGTAGCGCGCGCGGCGTACTTCCCCTCCGTCAGCCTTTCGGGCAGCGGCGGTTTCGAAAGCACCTCGCTGACGAACTTGCTCTCCGGACCAGGAGGGTTCTTTACAGCTGGAGCTTCGGCTTTGGTCACGGTTTTCGATGTCGGGCGACGACGTGCGGGCTCAGAGCAGGCGCGGGCCCTCTATGAGCAAAATGCGGCGAATTACCGCGGGACCGTTCTGAACGCGTTTCAGGAGGTGGAAGATAATCTGGCTGCCTTGCGCATCTTGGCCGAGGAGGCCAAGACGCAGGAGGCGGCAGTCGCCGCATCGGAACATTTTGTCGAGTTGTCCACCAACCGCTATAAGGGAGGAGTGGCCACCTATCTGGAAGTCACCACGGCTCAGGGGATCGCTCTGTCCAACCAAAGAGTGGAAGTCCAGATCCGGGGGAGGCGCATGA
>JBPYDQ010000150.1:0-4569 GCA_051986135.1 Terriglobales bacterium
TAATTCCGCGCGTCAAAGGCTGCGTTGCGCACGAACTCAAACATGCTGCCATGGATTTCGTTGGTGCCCGACTTGGAGATCACATTTGTGTACCCGGCCGCGCCGTGTCCGATTTCGGCGGGCATAACACCGGAACTGGACTCGACCTCCTGGATCGTATCAACGTTGAAATTAGAAAACGTCGCTCCGCCCATTTCCGGATCGGTTGTGTCCCCGCCATCCAAAGCGAATACGGCGGTGGAGCCCCGCTGACCATTGATGGCGAATTGCTGGGTGAAGTTCGCCGCGCCGTTGGTATCGGTCATGGTGCCCGCGGCGAGCAACAATAACTTGCTGAAATCGCGTGCATTGAGAGGCAGGCTCGACACCTGTTCACGCGAAAGATGTTCGCCGCCTCCGCCCTCGAATGTTGGGCTTTCCAACTCCACAACTTGCAAAGCCTGCTGCTCTGAGCAGAGTTGCACCCGAATGCTGGTGTTCTCGCTAGCGCGGATCACAAGGGGACGAGCGGCGGCGGCGCACTTTCTGCCTTCGACTTCGACCGAGAGTCTGTAATCGCCGGGGACGGCATCTCGGAACTGGAATTCACCGGTTGCGGATGTCCGGTCCTCGTACTTGTGGCCCTGAGCCGCCGCATACAGGCGGACGGTCGCGTTGGCGACCGGCCTGCCGTCCTTGTCGGTTAAATTTCCTTGCAGGGATGTGACCGAGGCGGCAGCTGCTCGTAAACTTGCGAAGATTACAAGCAGAACAATACGAATGAGAAGAGTCTTTGCGCCTGGCCATGGAACCGCGCGATCATGGGTTCGAATGATCACACCTCAGGGTAACAGCACTTGTTTGAGGACGTTATAGCCTTCTACACGCAGCCCCGGTTTTTTCCCATTCAACTGAGACGCGTCCATCTTTGCCGTGACCGTGCGCGACTCATGCGGAAACAATGTAACGTAATTATCGTCATACGTAACAGGAAGCACTTCATCGCCGCCGGCGCCAGCGGTTGCTTCCACGCGAACGAAGAAGGCGATGCGATTCGAATTGTTGGTGAGAGTAGTGGTCACGGTGCGCTCGTCACCATTCGTGGCTACCGAGGCTCCGACCTCAAGCTGCACCCTTGACATGTGATTCAGCGCGGTCAAGTCCGCCCACTGCGAGAGGTTGGTAGCAAACTGCTGGTCATTTGAGGGATTGCCCAAGTCGTCGTCGGTGGTGGACTGCCAATAAGCATTCTCGGCCAAAACCTTGCCGTCGCTGTCGGAGAATTGGCAGCGGACGAAATATGCAGACGACAGACCTTGAATGCGGGGAACGGACAACACCTCCTTTGAGGAGTTCGGAGAGACATCAGCACGGGCGCTGCTCGTGTACTTGCGGCTACCGTCCGCGTTATAGAAAGAAACCGTTACCTTGCCGTGCCAAGCTTCCCCTGTGAGATTCACGGCGTAGACATGCGCTCGGGTGCGGTCCCCAGCTGCGTAATAATCCCAGACTACGGTTCTCGGTTGCAGAGCTTTCTTAGCACCGAAGTAGCCGCCGCCTTGCTTGAAATAATAGTCGTACAAATGGCCGAAGAACGATGGCCACTGGCTGTTCATCATCCAGTGCATGAGCATCTTGCGGTTCGACCAGTGAGTCGCATAGGTTTCAAACTGCGCGCGCACGTCTTCGTAATGAGCCACCTGAGCTTTCTTCACGAACTCTTCCACGCTGCTGGAGGGGCCATAGCGATGTTCGAGTGCACGCATGATATTGGCCAGGGTGCTGTTGCCTTCATTGCTGCCCGCATGGAAGAACCAGGTGTCGTTTGGCGGCCACAGCTTGTCGGCCGGTATGAATTTTTTCAAACTGTCGAGGGGCGGAATGGTCTCGTTGTCGCCTTCTTCGGCCGACGAGCCGCGCGCTGGGCCATATTGATCGCTGAACCAGTAATAAGGAGGACGCCACACATAGGGTCCTTCCATGTGAATGCCGCTCCAGAAGCGGTTCTTGTCCGCGACTGTGTCCACGATCGCGTTCTGCCAGTGCAGCTCTTTTTCTATTTGGTGATAGTCGTTGAGAACCGGGTCGGGTGGTAGCCCATCGCTGCCATTGGCCCACATCACCACCGAGGGATGTGAACGAAGTTCACGCAGACGGGCTCGCAGACTTGCCCGCGCGACCCACTGATCTTCGGCACTCCATAAATGCCAGTGTTCCCACTGCATGCAGCACATCCAGCCCAGCATGACGGGAATGCCTTCGCGATCGGCGCGGTCGATCATGGTTTCGTCCGCGATCTTCAACTCCCAACGCACCAGATTGAGGCCGAGGTCCTTGATGTAACGGATATGGTCGGCATCGCGTTCGGGATCGTTGTTGAAGAGAAGATCGGGGGTGTAATCGGCTCCACGAATCAGGTAGTCTCGGCCGTTGATCTGCATATAGAAGTTCCCGCCACCTGTTCCGATATTCGGGAAGCTTTCATCATTGTCGCGGCGCTGAACAATTTTGCGAATGCCGAAATCAATTTCCTGTGCATCGGAACTCTTGCCGGACCGAGTAAAGTCGAGTTTAAGATGATAAAGATTTGGTTTGCCCCATTGATAGGGCCACCATAGATCGGGATCGGAAACCGTGAGCTCGGCCACCTCACCAGGAGTGAACGAAGCTTCTTTGACCTCATTCGCCGTTAGTGAGACTTGTTTTTCGAACTTGATAGTCTGCTTGCCGGGCCTGGATATCTCGCCACGCAGCGTGCCGGAAACAGACTTGCTCGTATGATTGCTAAGGTCGCAGTAAACGGTGAGAGCAGCCGGCGCCGTCGCGGGCAGCGGCAGGTCCGTGGCAACATAAGCATTCCGCACGGTCACCGGACCGGTCGCGCTTAAGAACACTCGCTTCCATAAACCGGCGTTGCGATCGGGGACAAACGGGATCGCGATCTGGTGTTCTCGATCCCGGTACCCGATGTAGTTCCAATTGATCCAGTCGAGCCAACTATCTGCTAATTCGAGTGGGTGATCAGAGGCTAAAATGCCGTTTGCGCTGAGCAGGCCTTGTTCGGGCGTAACTTTCACCGCCAGGGTATTCGCCTCCCCCGCTTTGATTTGCTTGCTGACATCGAATTCGAAAGAGTTGTACATGCCCACAGCCTGGGAACTGTCGCTGACTTTGCCGCCGTTCAGCCAAATGTCAGCCCGGTAGTTAATGCCTTTAAAAATGAGCGTGTATACCTGCTCGCCGGCAGGCGCGGTAAATGTCGTGCGATACCACCAATCCTGTTTCCACAGGTCACCCGGCGTGGTTAGATTCATTCCGTAATAGAGATTTTTGTAAACGCCGTTATCTGCCAGCACCTGGAGGACAGTCGCCGGCATGCGGCGAACCGGGTACCACTTCGAATCGTCAAATCCAGGCTGAGAAACAGTTCCATACTCCGCGCCATTCGCGGAAGCCATACGCCAACCAGTTTCGAGCTCGACCAGAGTGGGACTTTGGGCAAACGCAAATGGCGCGATGGAGAGCAAGAAAAAGGAGGCGGCAAGCAAGAGCAACTTTCCCGATTTCACCTTATGCCTCAACCGTTCGTGTCTTTCGAACGATACCTTCTACTTTCGTTCAATAACGTTTGTCAAGGGCGACTTCGGGCACGTGCGCCTCGTAAGTAGTCGCACGACAGGTCAGCTCTGAGCTTCTAACCTATCCGTCTTCAGAGTTCAATGATCTCGACTTTGCTCCAAGCGCCGGCTGTTTCGTAGCCCAGCAGTACTGGGAGGTGGCCAGATCCCTTTGTTTGAAAGTTCTTCTTCGCGGGCACCACGTCAATTCTGTCCCATGGTCAATTGCATGATAGATTCCCCTTCCGGGTATAGGGATTTTGCAATAGCTACCTCTTCGGAATTCGAACATGCGGTCGATTAGTGCTGATGGTAGCAGTGCTCCTAGCCTCTGCCCTATTCGCGGCCAATAGAGTAGAAAGAATCACAGACAAAGCCCAACAAGCGCGAGCAAAACCGCATTCCAAGAAATGCAAAGCCCCGCAGGGGCGGCACAGCCACGAGGTGCTATCGAGAACGATCTCACCAACGCCGACAATTGCGGCGATAGGAAGCACGAACGCGAGAATGATTCCGAAAGTTACCTATCTTTCGGCGAAATCGCCCGCTATCGCACTTAACCCTGTGGTCCTCTGCTCAGATATGCCTCAGAACGCGTTCGAGAAGCCAATCGACATTCCGATGATGAAAGGAACGGAGAGAATCGACGTAAGGACAGTTCCCCACAGAAGCCGGTGGCGCGATGTGTCCAACGGTTCCGAAAAAGGTCTGAGCAACCAGCTCACCCTAAAAGGACAGCTTTAGTGCAAACTGTATTTGCCGTGGCGGACGAGCCGCCGTCAGGATTCCGTACTGGCTTGAGCCTAGCACGGTCGAGTTGTTGCTTTGCTGTGGTCCCGATTGCGAAAGAAGAAAGTTAGTATGGTTGGGGAAGTTGAAGAACTCACTGCGGAACTCGAGCCGGGTCCGCTCCGACACCTGGAAGGTCTTGAAGACCGAGAAGTCCCAGATCTGGAAGCCCGGCCCTAGGACC
>JBPYDQ010000151.1:0-4977 GCA_051986135.1 Terriglobales bacterium
GATGAATGAGGCGCGCGCCAATTGGACGCGTTTCATCGGTAATCAATTCCTCACCAACCCGAATGTGGCTTGGAACCTGCCGCGATACCAGATTGAGGATGTTCCGTTCGGGGCCCGCACCACGTACGGCGCGAATCAGGGAACCAACTCGCCGGGCATTTTTGCGCAAAACCAATTCGAATACCGAGACACGCTTAGTAAATTCTTGGGACGCCATGGTTTCAAAACTGGGTTTGCCTTGACCTTTAACCAGGACAACAATGACTATGAATTTGGAGCCGCGCGACCAGTCTACGTTTCGCACGGATTGTGGAACTTCGTGGATGGCGCTCCCATCTACGAGGGGATAAACGTTGATCCCCGAACGGGTGTCCCCACTGACGTGCACAAATGGTATCGCCAGCACGATTTCGGCGTGTTCGGGCAGGACGACATTAAGCTGCGGCCGAATTTCACCCTGAACGTGGGGCTGCGTTACGACTACTTCGCTCCACTTAACGAGAAGTTCGGTCACCAGAGCAACCTTATCTTCGGTTCAGGCCCCAATCCGCTGCAAACCGCCACACTTAAAGTTGGCAACCCACTCTACCCCGCTGACAAGAATAACTTTGGCCCACGCTTGGGCTTTGCTTGGACGCCCGCGAAGTTCAACAAAACTGTCCTCCGCGGCGGATTTGGTGTCGCCTACAATCGCATTGCGGACACCATTTCGGCCATCACCCGAGTTGATCCTCCGTTCCTGTTTCGAGAGGGCGCGTGCTGCGCGATGAGCGCAGCCGACTTCGCCGCAAATCCTTGGGGCCAAGGCCCGTTCTACCCAACGCCGAACGGAAACTTGATCGTTGTAACCGAAGGCAAAAGCAACAGTCCGCTCAGTTGGCCTGGCAACCCGGCTCTTGCCGCCACGTTCAATCCGAACACGGGCTTGCCGCTTAGCGGAACCGTCGAGGTTTGGGGGGCCTCTCAGAACGTTCGCACTCCTTATACGTATCTCTATTCATTCGATGTGCAGCGCGAATTGCCCGCGAGCTTTACTTTGGATGTTGGCTACCAAGGTAGTGAGAGCCGGAAGATGCTGCGAATCGTCGGCTTGAATCGCATATACACACAAAGTAGCGCTCTCTCCCCTGCTTATTTCATGACTACAGACGTGAATGGCCATTTCAACGCCCTTAACGTCAGTGCAATTCGAAGGCTTACTCATGGATTCCAATTCATGGGCAAATACCAATATAGCCGAAGCATGGATGGAGGCTCTTGGGAGGGGGCCGGCGGGCAAAGGGACCCGTATTATCCTGCAAACCAGACTTGGGATTACGGCCCCTCGGATTTCGACGTCACGCACAACATGTTATTCACTGGTCTCTATGACCTACCAATCTTAAGGGGCCGCACCGACCTTCTCGGGAAGGCTTTGGGTGGCTGGAGGATAGACGGGACTTATCAGTTCCATAGCGGCTTTCCCTGGTCGCCGGTCGAGAATAACAATTGCCCGCCAACGCCATCCGCTGGCCCGCTGTGCCCCGCCCTCGCTGCAGCTTATCTAGGTCGTGCCGGAGGTGACTTCAGCACCAGTACCTTCCAGAAACCTAATGGCAATTTTGCCGGAATTGTTACCGGCGGAACCTGCCCGCCGTCCGGAGGCACTTTTGGCCCAGGTGATGCAGGTTTTCCGTACTTTAACGGATGTGCGATTGGCCCACCGTTTGTGCACCGCAATTCATTCCGTGGACCACGCTATCAAACGATTGACGCCAGCTTTGTAAAGTCCATGCCAGTGCCTTTTTTCAGGGGCGAGAACGCGAAACTGGATCTGCGCGCCAACTTCTTCAACCTCTTTAATAAGTTAAATTTGATGCCATTTGCAAAAAACGATCCCAGTACGTCCCTAAACAGCCCTCAATTTGGTCAAGCCAGCGGAGCGTTGGCCGGTCGAGTGATGGAGGTACAAGCCCGGCTGTCTTTCTAGGCGCTCGCGCCAGTGAGATCGGGGATTGCAGGTCACCCGCCGGCAATCCCCGGAGAATTCATCGTCACATGTTAGAATTTCTCGGAAGATGTGGATCGGCTCAACCAATATTCCTATAAAGACCTCGGCCATCACAACGCGGGATTCTTTGAAGGCTCTGGTGATTTTCGTTTGCCTGATGTTTTTGTTTTCCGGAGCCGCACCGACCGGATCTCCTGCCTCAAAATCGGCTCAAGGCTCGGTACCTTCTCAGCCTGACGAGCTCTCGCTCCGCCTGCAATCCGCAATTGAGGCGCGTAATTCCGGCGATCCCGACTTAATTGCCAAGGCTACCCAGCGCGTGATCGCCCTCGCTCTGGCCGAAATGGCCAGGCTTCGCCTGGACCAGAAGGCCTACCGTGAGGCGAGAAGGCTGTGTGAGGAGTCTCTTGAATTCGAGGACACGGCAGAAACTCGAGTAGAAGTCGCCATCGCGAGTCTCTATGATAAAAACCTTTCCGAGGCCGTAAAACAAGCCTCCAAAGCCGCAGAAATGGACCCTCAGAGCACCTTGGCTTGGACCATCGAAGGAGAAGCCTTGCTGCGCAATGAGGATTACCGCGACGCAGCTACCGCATTCAGCAGAGCAGTCGATATTAAACGAGACGCTGAATCGCTGTATGGCCTCGGCACCGCCCAACTAGGGATCGGTGATAAGAAGAATGCGGACGCAGGCTTCACACAGTTTTTAGCGATCGTTGGGGATTTCGGATGGTCTCGTGTCCTTGTAGGTCGAGCGTATCAGGGGCAGGCGCTTGCCGAAGAAGCCCAAGAACAATATCGCAAGGCACTTCTCCTTGACCCCTCGACCCCAAATGCACACTACTTTTGGGCGATAAGTTTAATGCAAGAGAATGGTTGGAGCCCTGACGCTGAAGTTTATTCACACTTTCGTGCTGAATTGAATATCAACCCTCGCCACTTTGAGGCCAACTACATGCTCGGGTCTCTGGCCGCGACCTCAAGAAACTACCAGGATTCGGATAAATACCTGCATTTAGCCTCTGAGATAAAGCCATCGGAGCCCGAAACTTGGGTGCTTCTTGGCTTAAACGCGCAGAGCCGCAAGGCCAACCGCGCGGCCGAAGCCTATTTCCGCAGAGCCATTGACTTGACCAGGAACCTTAACACTGCGGACCATTTAGAGGTGCGCAAAGCCTACATCGGCTTGGGGCGGCTTCTAATAGCATCTGGGAAGACGAGAGAAGGTGAAGAATTGTTGAAAAAGGCGCGAGAACTCCAGGTGCAAGCTCTTGTCGAAAATCAGAGAAAGTTTGCCGCCAGGAAAGAACCCGGCGAAAAGAGTGTTGCCGAAGCCGTTCGACCGTACATTCCGCAGTATGATTCTGAGCGCGGGCCTTCTATCTCCCCGCCACCCACTGGAGGTTCAATCACAAAGAAGGCTCCATCCGCAGCTGCGCAAGAGGCCACTTTTCCTCCCTCGGATCTTAAAGGGAAAACCGAGAAGCACTTGGATGTTGTCCTGGGTTCTTCCCTGAACGACCTTGCAACCGCTGAAGCACTCCAGGAAAAATACGACCTTGCATGGAAGCATTATCACGAAGCCGATGGCTGGGACCACCACATCCCGGGGTTGCAACGAAATTTGGGACTCGCGGCGTATTTTGCCAACCAACCTGCCGAAGCTATCCGGCTTCTCTCCAAGGTCGTCGCAGAATCACCCAGCGACGCACATGCGCGCGCGATGTTGGGGCTTGCATACTGCGCGACCCGGGACTTCCCGAAGGCCGCGCGCACCATCGCGCCCATCGCGGACCAAGCTATGGAAGATCCACAACTGGGCCTTGCTTGGGCTACATCCCTCGTCGAAACCGGAGACAAGGCTAAGGCGACTCACCAACTGAAAGCGATGGAGAACGCCGGGCATAGCCCCGACGTCAAGACTCTGATTCAAATTGGCCAGCTTTGGCAGGAACTAGGAGAATCCGAGCGAGCGGCCCGATCCTTTCGCCGCGCGCTGCTAATCGACCCCGAGAACGCTGACGCTAAGTGCGGTCTCCACTTATCAAAGTGCCCCTAACCACCGCGAAGAACGTCAGCCGGGCTGGAAGCCGGCAAGCTGCATGGCGGTTTGATCGTCGGCGTTCTTCATGAACGTGTTCCAGATGAGTTGCGTGCGCCGGTTCTCGGCCATCGGCATCGACATGCCCAAGTCGATGCCGAGCACGTTTCAGCATATTGCCGTGGAACAGTATCGTCGTAGTCGGTGCGGCCGGGGCCGGGGTCGGTGGGCCGGCCAGCGGAGTATTGGACCAACTGGCCGACTTTCTCGTCGAGCGTCATTTTTCGAACGAGTTCGTTTGATTCTCTTTTCGGTGCTGGCATCGGAAGGACTTGCCCGAGGCGAGGTGCTCGCGGAGCTTTTTCCATGGCGCGGCCAATGAGGGCGCAGAAAATCGAGGCGCGACGATCGAGATTTTTGTTAACAAAGAGAGCGACGAAAAAATATCGAAAGGGCTGCTGGGCACGGGCCGTCCCTTCCCGAAACCCCTTCTCCCGCTAAGAGATACGAGAACACTCTACGCAGGCGGACACTGTGTCCCCCCAAATTATCCCATCCGAGGGGTTCACGGATGCATCCAAACTTTTGCCCGCGTAGTCGTTGGCATTGGGATTTTTCATGCCTGACCCCCGCCGACTACTCCGTAGTTAATCGTTTTAGCTGATGGTGCTAGGCCATTTCGAGATTCTTTTGTGGGCGAAGGAGCGACTCATGAGCCTGTCCAAATTCTCGACCCAGGTCGTTGTGTTTTCCGTCTGCGCCGTAGTCTTCGTCTCGGCCGCCAACGCGCAATACCGCGCGTCCATTCAAGGCGTCGTCACCGACCCGCTAGGAGCAGTCGTAGAGGGGGCGACCTTAACGCTAACAAACCTGCAAACGAACCAAACGCTCACCGCGACGACAGACGCGAATGGCGTCTACAATTTCAGTGCTCTTCCCCCAAGCC
>JBPYDQ010000152.1:0-19696 GCA_051986135.1 Terriglobales bacterium
TGAGTGTTACGACAACTGTTCGAACGCATGGGGCCTGCTCGTAAAGGGCAATTTGCGCAGACTGATCGAAACGGGTGAAGTTCAGCCAAGCCCGTGGTGAAGGACAGCCTAACCAAGAAAGATAAGAGGCGCGCGGCCGAAACACAGGAGGACGATTCGTGAGTGACCGAAATTTCACAGCAGCCATTTTAGTAGACCAAACTCCTGAGGAAGTGTTCAACGCCATCAACAACGTCCGTGGCTGGTGGTCCGAAAAAGTCGAGGGCAGTACCGACACGCTGGGTGCTGAGTTCTCGTACCGCTACCAAGATGCCCATTTTTGCAAAATAAAAATAACAGGACTCATTCCCGGCAAGAGAATCACGTGGCACGTATTGGACAACCGTTTCAATTTCACGAAAGACACGAACGAATATATGATTTTTGAGATGTCGAAAAGAGGCGATGGGACGGAAGTTTGCGGAGCTTGATTGCTACAGGCAAAGGGAAGCCCAACCCGAAAGAAACAGGCCGTTCGGAGAAGCCCCCTCGCTGACCAGGCGATTGGGGGCAGGAACAACCGAGCGTCGGTGTTTTTCACCAGCGCCTGCGCGTAAGAAGCCGCCTGGACCGTGCACCTGGTTCTCTCGGCACAGGGAAATTCTTTCGCAAACACGACTCGCCTGCGTGCTTCGGCGTTCGCTGTATGTGAAGGCGGCGCTCCGAAGAGCGCCCTCCTCCTAGGTCTGAAATTTCTAATTCTTAGAATCCCAACCCAAAGTGTGTAGCAAACGTGAATGAGTTGGTCGCGGGCCCTCCGGCAGGGCGGTTGAACTGGACTGGGAAATCAAACTCCACAAAGTAGGCTTTCAAGGGGCCTTTGGCGTCCTTGAACTTCCAGCTCTTGTTGACCAAGGGGATGAAGCCCACTTGTGCCGAATTTATGCTGAACGCTGCGCGCAACCCCAGGGTTATCCCGTGGTTCAGGCTATAGAGTACTCCCGGATCAACCACTAACGTGAGGTTGTGTGATCTCGGTATTGGCGCCAGTCCAGGGAGGATCAGGGGCGGTTGCTGGGCTATAAAGGGAATCATCTCGAAATCCAAGGAGAAGGGCCCTTGTCCTTTGAAATTGAACCCGAAGGGAAAGCCAATATTGTACTGGTCGAACTGTGTTGTGTTCTGGCCGCCGCTGCGAGTTATCCAGGGAACCACAAAGCCGACATGCCCGCCGATAGTAGTTTGTGCATGAGCGGCCGGCGCTGCAAAGATCATAAATGCGATAAGAACGGCAGTTATGCTAGCCCCTTGTCTTAAAGCCTTTTTGCCCAGTTCAGGAGTTTCTTTTCTCATTTGTCCTTGTATCTTCTCCTCTCGCATTAGCTGCTTTGTACAAAAGACACTTTCTGACTACCCGTTTCGGCAAGCACAAATTACGTTCTATCCGCATCTACCGTCCGTCCGGAAGTTGCGATTTGGCGGATTCCGAATGGGCAACATTGAAGCCCATCGGTATCGTGGTGTCGCCAGTTGCGTCTTCTGGTTCTTTGCTTACCGTAAACTTCCAAACCAAATCTCGAACGGTGCAGTTTCCGGAGAAATCACAAATGCCCGCTTTGAGGCGCGCCGTATAGGTTTCTCCTTCTTTCAGCATGACTTGATTGGGGAAAAGCCCCCAAGCTCCACCGCCAACCTGATCTACCCGTGCCGGGAGCCGGAGGCCATGCGAGTCAGTCAAGGAAAACGTCCGATCATCAACTTCGCGCACTGGCTTAGAGAAGAACACCTTGGCCACGGCATCCTGATAAACGTGATTTGCCCCGGGCGGGGGATAGGTGGCCATGCGCGGAGCACTCTTGTCGGTAGGCGCGCCATGAATGGTGATAATCCAATCGCGGACGACCATGGGAACAGGTGGCGCCCCTTCGACTACTGGAGGTTCGGTTGCGGGCTTCCGACCGTCGCAGAGGCCGCCCAGCACACACGGCTCAAGGATGAAATCGTTGTTCGTATCGGCGAGATTGCCGAGGAAATGCAACGCCACAACGCCTTCCACGGATTGGTAGTAAACCGCTGAGGTCACAGCCACTGGGCCCTTGGTGCCTGGCGGAATTACCACGGAATAGCGGTCGACGGTTTTCAGATATTCACGGTGCCCTCTGGGCTTAAAGCGCGTATCCCTGAGGAAAGAATCGTCAAAGTAATCTCCGTTGTGGTTGGTGTCCCGGAACACAGGGATTCCTGGATTGGAAGCGTCCACAACTCGTCCGTTCTTGTCGATGGGAAGACCGTCTTTGTTGGTTACCAGATTGAGGGGGGTGGCATAAGGCAGGTCCAAAGTTGGGCAGCCGTTGCCTTCGGAAGCTACCGCTTTGAATTGCATGGAATACGGATCGGCAGACCCGGCAGGGATTTTCCAATTACAGCCGGGGAAGTTCGGGTCAACCATGTCTCGGGTTGTGAGATTACCGACCCCGATCGAAGTACGGTTCCACACATTGTCATGGATGGGCAACTCCTTGCCGGAGGCCAGATCGTAGGCGTGCACGGCAAGCCACGAAGTCCGTCCCTCGGGAAATCCGGTCGGGAAATTGTGCCCGCTGCCAGTGTTCGCGACGGTAATGGAAAGAGGCACGGTGGTGTTTGCCGCGGCCGCCGCCGGCCCGTGGAGGTCCATGCTTAACACGTGACGCAGGCGGTCCCAGGCAAGCCGCGCCTGCTGCGCGTACGCACCTTTGCTTCCCGTGTGAGTCCAAAAAGCACGAGAATATAGGCTTTTCGGATCCGCAGAAGAGAAGCTGAAGGCCGAGAGTTGAGGGTACGGCGAGACATTCCCGCTCTTATCCAGATCCTTGCCGATCAGCGAGGTGACGTAGGCATTACCGCCGACAAAGTGGTGGGTGAAGAAGGGATGCGGCGTGCCTCCCTCGGTAACCGCCCCCATCAGTGGCGGAAGCGGGTGTCCGTCCTGATACAAGGTTTGTGCGGTCCCAGGCTGGCCATAATCCTGCTGCATGTGGCAGTTCTGACAGTCACGTTTAAAATGGGGATCGTAGTTTTTGTTGCCGGGACGGTCGGCGTAGGCGCTGTTGGCCCACTCGGTATAGGTACGCTCGATGGGGAATCCGCCCACCCATTTGCCGATCGGATTCTTGATCGGCAGCGAATTCGTAACATCGTGGCATCCAGCACACATCTCCGCACGCGCGAACATCGTCTGACGGAACCCCTTGTGCTTTGCCGGATCCATCTGCTGGTAGGGGATGTCTTTGCCGAAAGTCTGGCTGTTATAAAGATCGGTCGGGTTGGGAGGCTGGTTCGCCGCCAGGGGACCAAATCTTTCCGGAAAACCGATGGCGTGTGGTGAAAGCCGGTACGAGCCGTCGCCGACGGCGTAGCCCAAGTTCTGTTGGGTTGGAGCAGGCACATCAAAAGTATCCTGCTGAGCTGACGCCAGCAAGTTCGTGCGCGCTTGTCTCCCCGTAGCAGGGGCATACCGGCTCTGGGCACGGACATAGTTGTGGAAAGGAGTATCGCGGGTTTCGGCATCGGTATGGCAAACTGCGCAGAGAATCCCGCTCTTTCCTGAGTCCGTGTTCCGATATTGTGGTTCCAAGGTCGCAAACGCTATCCCTGTTCCATTATCCGAGGTGGGATTGAAGTTGGGATCTCCGTGGGCGGATTCCCGCCCGGTGTGAGGGTCAAATTTTACGTTCTTCAGGGGAACATTATCGATGTAATCCGCCGGCATGTGGCAGCGAGAGCAGAAAAAGTCCAGCAGTGATCCGGGCCTGGAAACAGTGTACTTTTCCGTGCCGAGATCGAAAGTGGAAGCGCATTCGCCTTTGCGAGCGAAGGGATTGTGAACCGCTTTCTGGCTACCATCTGGAGGCTCGGGAGTATCGCATTCTCCATGAGCGGAGGTGGCGCGGGCGAGCGCCAGGAAGGCGGCGCGCCAGACCGGATCTCGCCATGAGTTCGACATCATCGATCCGTTCCATTCATCAAAGATCTTCTGATGGCAGGTCTGGCATTGGCCGGGGCTGTCCTCCTGTTCCCAGTGCTGATGGTATGGCGGGGGAAATGCCTCCGCCTCGGCGAGGACGTAGGGGGCCGCTTCGGGAAGGCGATTGGGGATATCATTCAGCTTGTTTTGATTCGGCTGGTAGTAGACCGCGGCACTTACCGCCAAGGCCGCAGCTAAAAGTGCGGGGAACTTAATAGCTTTGCCGTTCCCTTTTATCATGAGCCGTTACTCCCTAGAAGTTGTGTCGACACGCAATGCGGTTGCAGAATGAACATGCAGCCTTTCATAAGCCAGCACCGGATCATTCAGCGGAACCAGCGGGGCTCGGGCCAAGCTACGAACAAAGATCAGATACACGAGAGCGAGCCAGCCGGCAGCGATGGAAATCTCAAATACTCCCCCTCTGGGGACGGTCCACTCCGACGGCATGATCATCAGGTAAAGGTCGAGCCAGTGTCCGCATAGAACCAGGACACAGATCGCCGCGAGCACCCGTATGGTCATCTTGGAGCGCGCCGAAAGCAGGGCAATGAATGGAACGAGCCAATTGACAATCACATTCAGCGCGAAGAGATATAGCCACGGCCCGTTGGTGCGTTTGTAGAAGTAAGTCACTTCCTCTGGAATATTTCCATACCAGATCAGCAGGTACTGTCCCACCCAGATGTAGGCCCAAAACGTGGTGAAGGCAAACACCATCTTTCCCAGGTCATGGATTTGATGGTCGTTCACGGGCAACAATCCGTGTTTCTTCAGCAGAATCGCGGCTAAAGCAACTGCAGCGATGCCCTGCACAAAAGTCCCAGCGAACACATAGATGGCAAACATGGTGCTGAACCATTCCGGATTCAGCGAAATCAGCCAATCGAACGAAGCTAGGGTGAAGGTCAGAGCAAAGACGACGATGAATGCAATGGCGTAGTTGGTGAGCCGCTGGTGCAGAGCCAGGCTCAAACTAGGTTCGCGGTCCTGGCGAAGCGAAGTTTTGCGAATCAGCCAGGCGAAGAAGCTCCATGCCGCGAGAGCCAGAGTCATGCGTCCGAACACCCAGGGGACTTCGAGGTAGTGAGCTTTGCCGTCAATGGGCGACGCATGGGCAAATGCCCCGGGACGGCTCCACGGATAGATGAATTGCCGGCCAAAATAGAGCGACAGCATAAGAACGGCCAGCACCGGTAAAGCCATGGCAAACGCTTCAGGGATTCTGCGCAAATTGGCAGACCACCGCGCGCTTGTAACTCTTTGCGTGGCCAGAAAGAACAAGGCGGAAAGTGCGAGAGAAGTGGCGTAAAAACCGCCCAGAAGAAGGTTCGGCCAAGTACGCTCAGGCGCTCGAAACAAGCCATAGATGGTCACGCCCAAGGCGAGAGCCATCACGCACACACACACCATCTGGGTGCGTACGGAGGGTTTGTATCTGAGCTCTTCACTCACTGTGGTTCTCTCCGTTGTTCTTCTCCGAGCCCCTGAAGAGTGGTATGCACATAGGTCACGATTTTCCAACGCTCACTGCTGCTGAGTTGTGAGGCATAGGAAGGCATTTTGCCGGAACCCATGGTGATCACATGAAAGATTCGGCCTTGCGGAAACTGCATCAGGCGGTCGGACCGGTAAGAGGGCGGCGTAGGAATCTTTCCGGCCAGCGGTCCATCACCCCGGCCTTGCGGCCCGTGACAAACCATGCAATAAGTCTCGAAAAGCGCCTTGCCCTCGTCGAGGGTCTTCGGCGTCGGGTGATAAGGGTTTTCCAGTTCCTTCCCCGCGCGCACGGCCTCGGCTTCGCCTGGTCCGTAATGGAAAGGCTGGTATCCGCGCGGGATGGTGCCGGGGACAGGGCGCTGCAGCGTGAGGCCGTCGCGGGTGACCTGGTTTGGCGCAAACGCCTTGTAGGAAGGGCTTCGAGTCATATCCGGGAAGTACTCAAAGGCGCGCCGTTGCGACGTGGCGCCGCAACCGGCAAGCGCAGCACAGGCCAAGACGAACCCTATCGAAGACAACAATTTCACAGTTCCGCCGCCCGCAATCTCATTTTGTCCGCCCCAGCCGCCCGCAAGATTCGACAGGCGCGCCGGGTGTTGAACGTGTCGCGCTTGCGCAGAACCAAGGCAAATGTATCGTTGGTGACATTCTGGTTGATCAGCTGCTCCTTTTTGCCCGGATACATGCGCGCGCGAACAAACAAGGCAGCGAATGTCGCTAGTCCACCGATGAGAACTGTAAGTTCAAAGCAGATAGGGAAAAAGGCCAGCGTGGAGTTATCGGGCTTGCCGCCGACGTTTAAAGACCAATCGAGAACGGCGGCATAGAATTGGAAACCTATCGCAAAGACAAGCCCCAAACATGCGCTCAGCAACGTGACCCAGGGAATTTGGCTCCGGCGAATACCCATAGCCTGGTCCAGCCCCTCGACCGGATAAGGCGCATAAACATCGTAAATTCGAAAATTCTCGGCCCGCACCGCGCGGACGGCGCTCATGAGCGTCCCAGCGTCGGAAAAGGTGGCCACCAGAAAATCTTTAGGCATTGATCCCCCTCTCTTGCTGCTCTTTCTGGCCGCCGAGAGCCATCTTGACGGCGCCGTGCGCCACGACACCTTTGATCTCCCACATGGCGATCATGGGGAGAATGCGGATGAAGACCAGAAAACAGGTAAAGAAGAGCCCGAAGCTGCCAATCAGAATGCTTACATCCCAGATGGTGGGTGTGAACATGCCCCAACCGGAGGGGATATACGAGCGGTGCAGCGAGACCATGATGATGACAAAACGCTCAAACCACATGCCGATGTTGACCAGGATTGAGATCACAAACAGCGCGCTCACGCTCGATCGCACTTTCTTGAACCAAAGCGTCTGCGGCGTAATCACATTGCCAAGGACCATCAAGTAGAAGCACCACGCATAAGGTCCGGTTGCGCGATTGATGTAGTGATAGCGTTCGTACAGATTGCCGCTATACCAGGCAGAAAAGAATTCCGTGGCGTAGGAATAACTCACGATCATGCCCGTCAGCATGGTTACCTTAGCCATCTGGTCCAAATGATGCATGGTGATATAGCGTTCCAGGTGCATGGTTTTGCGCGTGATCAGAAGCAAAGTCAAAACCATACCGAATCCGGAGTAGATCGCCCCGGCGACGAAGTAAGGAGGAAAGATGGTGGTGTGCCATCCGGGGATGAGCGATGTCGCAAAGTCGGTGCTGACTATGGAATGTACCGAGAGGACCAGCGGGGTGGCTAAACCAGCCAGAACCAGGCTGACGATTTCATAGCGATGCCACGTGCGCTGTGAACCGTTCCATCCGACGCTCAGAATGCGAAAGGCAATTTTGCGGATTCCGCGTTTTGCGCGGTCCCGCAGTGTCGCCAGGTCCGGAATCATTCCCAGATACCAAAAGACCAGCGAGATGGTGCCATACGTGCTGATAGCAAAGACGTCCCAGACAAGCGGCGAGCGGAAGTTTACCCACAGCGGCCCGCGCTGGTTGGGGAAGTACGGAAAGATCCAATACGCCAGCCATGGCCGGCCCACGTGAATCAAAGGAAACTGTGCCGCGCAGATCACCGCAAAAATCGTCATAGCCTCGGCGGAACGATTGATGGACGTGCGCCAATGCTGGCGGAATAAGAGCAAGACGGCGGAAATCAAGGTGCCCGCATGTCCGATACCGATCCAGAACACAAAGTTGGTAATAGCAAAAGCCCAGCCCACGCTGTTGTTCAGCCCCCAAAGGCCAATGCCTTTATAAAAGGTGTAACTCACCGCCCCGCCGAACAACATCAGCCCGGCGAAAGCCGCGGCAAAGCAGGCCCACCACGCTTTTCCCGGGTGCGCTTCCAGAGGGCGGACGATGTCCTCGGTGATCTGCCGCAGAGAAACATCTCCGGTGACCCATTGGGGCGGAGGAAGCACCTGCACTTCTTTGCTAGCTCCTGACTCACGTGCCAGTCTGACTGCCTGCGTGCTCATGCGAGATCCCGGGTGGTCTAGATTTGATAGCGAACCCTCTTGAGGTATCCAACGTTCGGCCGCGTATCAAGTTCTTCGAATACCTTGTATTGCCTTTGCTCGTGCTGCAATTGCGAGACCCGACTTTGGGGATCCTTCAAGTCCCCAAATGCAATTGCCTGGGTGGGACAAGCCTGCTGGCAGGCAGTCTGAATATCGCCTTCGACCAACTTCCGTTCCCCCTGCAAAGCCATGTTCTTGGCAAGCTCGATGCGTTGCACGCACAGCGAGCATTTCTCCATGACGCCGCGAGAGCGGACGACAACATCCGGATTCAGCACCATGCGGGCAAGATCGCTCTCCATGGTGAAATCAAATTCGGGATTCTGCGCGTACTGGAACCAGTTGAAGCGCCGCACTTTGTAAGGGCAGTTGTTGGCGCAATAGCGCGTGCCGATGCAGCGGTTGTAGATCTGCTGGTTGATGCCCTCGGAGCTGGTGGTGGTCGCCAGTACGGGGCACACCGTTTCACACGGAGCATTCTGGCAGTGCTGGCACATCATCGGCTGGTGAACGGTGGTGGGTCCGTCTTGCGGCCCGCTGTAGTAGCGGTCGATTCGTATCCAGTGCATGATGCGGTTGCGTGTGACTTCACTCTTGCCTACCACCGGTACGTTGTTCTCCGCCTGACAGGCCACCACACAAGCGGAGCAGCCCGTGCATGCATTCAGATCAACCGCCATGCCCCAGGAGTGTTCTCCCTCGAGGCGCTCGGCCCACAGCGTGGTTAGCGGTTTCTTTTTTTCTTGTGTGCCTTTGCGGATTTCTTCGAGGGTTGTCTCGAGGACGATGGGACGCCCTTCCATGGAAAACTGGCTCTGCGTGCTGGCCAATTCCTCGCGCCGCCCTGTTTTTTCGAGGGTGACATCTTCAGTGTGGTAGCGCCGGAATTGGCCGGCCATTGGAGCGAGGGGATAAGCCTTGCCGCCTACGTTTTGCCCGGCCCTTCCGACCTTGGTTCTTCCATAGCCAAGGGCCACGGAGACCGTTAGGGGTTCTTGTCCGGGCTGGCGGAAAACAGGAAGTTCGATCTCTCCCTGGCCGGTCCCGATGCGAACGGTGTCACCGTCGCTTAAGTGAAGTCTTTCGGCCAGCTGGGGAGCGACGGCAACATAGTTTCCCCATGAAACTTTGCTGATCGGGTCGGGAAGCTCGAGGAGCCAAGGATTGTTGGCGTGGCGGCCATCTCGCATTCCGACACTTTCATAGAGGTTGAGCTCCAGGCGGTTCGACGCAGCGGAAACCTGGCCTTTCCTTCCTTCTTCGAGCGAGGCGTGTACCGCCTCCTTCCAGTTTCCCCGGAACTTTGGCGTGTCCGTAACAGTTTTCAAGGGCAGAACTGTTACGCCCTGTTGCAGGGATCGCTCCCAAAAAAGTTCGAAGTCGGGAGACTTCTCATGCGCGGCAAAGATGTTGTTGCGCCAAAACTCGCGCAGGTAGTTGTAGTAATTCGGCGGTTCGTGTCCCAGCCACTTGAGCAGGCTTTCCTGCGCTGCCCGAGTCTCGAACAGCCGAGCAATCAGGGGTTGCGCCAGGCTCAAATAGGACTCCACCGGCTCCGCGTCGCCCCAGGCCTCCAGGAAGTGATGATCGGGGCAGATGGCGCTCGCGTGCGAACTGGTTTCATCGCGGCGGTCGGCAAAAGAAACGGACAGAGTTACCCGCTCCAGCCCCTTTAAAAAGCGCTCAGCTTCAGGGTGATCGTAGCCGGGATTCACACCGTACAGTAGCAGCGTGTGAACTTCGCCCCGGCCCATCTCGTCGATCAATTCGGTCATGGCCGCGTCATCGCCGGTGCGCTGAAGCGAAGGGCGGTCGAGGTCGATCGTCTTGCCGATATTGCCCAGGAAAGAATTCAGCGCGTTCACAATCATTTGCACGGGCAGATCATTCGAGCCGCTGACAATCAGCGACTCGCCCCGATGTTTCCAGAGTTCATCGGCAATGGCGTCCAGCTTTTTGCCGTCGAGCGGGTCAGCGACGTCGGGCATTTCTGAGATACCGGCCTTATGCGCAATGCGTGTGAGCAGCGCCGCGGCAGCAACTCCCAACTGGGAAGGGGCAATGGGGACTCGCACATCGGCATTGCTGCCGGTGACCGACAAACCGGATTCGAACTGAATATGGAGGGCCGGTTCGCCTTCGGGCTTCCGGCTGCTCGCATACTGGCGGGCAAATTCTACGGGCGAAAGCCAGGTGCCGAGAAAATCTGTCTCCAACCCAACGATGACGCGTGCTTTGTCGAACGAATAATGCGGGACGGCCGCGCGGCCAAAGGATTCTTCATTCGCTGCGCGCAGCGCGCTGAAGGAGACTGCGTCGTACATCACGTGGCGGAAATTTGCGTAACGCTCCCTCCATTCGTCGACAATCGCTCTAGTCGAGGGGCTGCTGATCGTCCCGGAGAGAAGTACGACCTTGCGCCCGCTGGATTGCGCGCCTTTCAGCGAGTCCAGCACGTGCTGGTCGATTTCCTCCCACTTGGCCGGCTGGCCAAGCCAGAGCGGCCCGCGCAATCGTTCATCATCGTAGAGCGAAAGGACTGTGGCCTGCCCGGTCGCGCATGTTCCTCCGCCAAACAGGGTTGACTCAGCGTTGCCTTCGATCTTGATCGGGCGGCCGTCGCGCTGCTTCACCAGCAAGCCGCAGGAGGAGTCGCATCCGCGGCACGTGGTTGCGTAGAAGTTCGGAACCCCAGGGATGAGTTGATCGGAACCCACCAGCAGCGGCAGCGCATTCTGTACCGGCGCGCGACAGCCGGAAACGCCGGCTGCAGCCAGTGTGAAACCCATCAGCGCCAGAAAATCTCGCCGGGAAGATCCCTGCGGCCTGGCCGGAATTCCTCCGGGAAATTCCCCAGTCGATCGCGGCCCGTCCTGCAATTCCTCTAGGCTCTTCCAATATAGAGGGGCAGCCGGGGGGCCGATCTGAACTAAGTTCTGCTTCGCGCCGCACAAACGGTCAGACGCTCGAGCAGCTTCCTGTCTCAGGTCAGCTTCGTGTTGCCCAGATTGGTGGGTGCTA
Source organism: Terriglobales bacterium (assembly GCA_051986135.1). Taxonomy (GTDB): domain Bacteria; phylum Acidobacteriota; class Terriglobia; order Terriglobales; family Acidobacteriaceae; genus Gp1-AA122. Next base: position 11,038 of record JBPYDQ010000152.1, read on the forward strand.
TTTCTCATCCTTATCCTCTTGCCCCCTCGAGCCTTCGGTTGCTCAATAATGGCAACTCATACAATCCATTCCTGCGACGGGCTGTTGTCTCTTTTTCAAACTCATCGCCACGCGCTCCCAATCTCCCGTAGGTATATGGGCGTGCTCCCGGTGACATTCGAGACACCAGCCCATGGTCAGCGGCATCACTTGCCGGATGCGATCCATGTGTTCGACGGGCCCATGGCACTGCTGGCACGCCACACCGGAGAGAACATGCTGGCTGTGGTTGAAATGAACAAAATCGGGGAGATTGTGAACTTTGATCCAGCGGATAGGACGCTGCTGCTGGACAGCTTCTTTCAACTTTTCAATCTCAGCCGTCTGTTTTTCGAGAATGCTGTGACAATTCATGCAGACGCTGGCCGGTGGAATGCCGGCGTTGGGGCTGGTCCGAGCCCCGAAATGGCAGTAGAGGCACGGAATCTTGTTGTCTCCTGCATGCACCCGGTGTGAAAAAGCGATGGGCTGTTCCGGAGAATATCCCTGATGGACCCCAATGCGAGTTAGTTCCCATGCACCGGCTCCGCTCGCGATCACGACACAGGCGGCGACGGCGAATACCAAAGGATGCTGCATCTTGGGTTTAGTCCTCCTCCGGCCACAGCCAGGAGGCGGGACTGTGCTCTTTCAGCCAAGCCTCAGCTTTTCTCGATGCGGCCAGTAACGGCTGTGCAGTCAACGCCAGGACCCGATGCAGTCCCCATGTAAGAATGGACCCGAGCCGGGTGAGCGGCAGGACGGCCACCGCGCAGAAGGCCGAGAAAACGTGCAGACGCACCAGAAATGGCATCGCGGCAACAAGTTCAGGCGCGGGCCTGCCCCTCAGAAGGGAAGCCAAATAAGGCGTTAACGTCATGGCTCCCCACGAAGAACCCCAACGATAGAGGCCGGCAAGTAGGAGTCCCGAAGAAATTCCCACAAGCAGGAGCCCCAGGAAGGCCGCGTCGGCCACTTCGCTGATGGCCGACCGGCTCGAGCGCCCAAGGTATTGCCAGGTTAGGCGGGCCCAGCCAACAAGCGCGAGCAACGCGACCGCGCAATCGATCCCCTCCAGCAGAACGAGACGCGGCATGCTCGAATTCCAGAAAAGCACGCCACGGGGGAACAAAAAGATCACGAGATGCCCCAGCAGCAAGACAATCAGGCTTGCGCGCCATGTCTTGCTTCCGCCAAATGCCGCCCTGCCTTCGGCAATCTCAGCCTGGACTGCGGACATCTGGCTGCGCGTCAGCACATAGCGAATGATGATTCCCGCTCCCAAGAGCGTCAGAGCGATGTAGGGACATACGACAAACCATAGATTGACGTTCATGATCCGCCCTCCCAATTGCCTGCTGGCTGAAAGAAGACTAGGGAGCTTCTGCCAGGACTGGCGCTGTCTTTGCCGGTGTTTTTGGGGTTGACTGCTTGAGGGCGGCTTGGCGCAGAAAAGATTTAATGGCGAATGACTCTTGGGCGCTCAGATATTGGGCGCTCGAGTTTCCGGTGTCCCAAGTGAAACAGGGGTGCCGGAGGAATTCGGTAAGGGCCAGGTCCTGATATCGGACGTACACATTCGTCAGGTCCGGGCCCAGGCTGCCGCCACGCCAGGCTGCGCGTGCAGTCGTGTGGCAGGCGACGCATGGCTGTCCGCCATTCTTCAGGCGCGCTTCCCCATAGAACAGCTCGCGTCCCTTTTCGATTTCCGCAGGGGTCGCCGTTTCTGCGTTCTTTTCATCTGCGGGCTTAATGTCGGGACCGCCAAGGGTCAGATAATCTAGGATGCCCGTGATCTGGTTTTCCGAGAGATCAGTCCAGTCCGGCATGCGCTGCCCCTTGAACTCCGCAAATAGCTTTGTCGCAGTCGGATCGCCGGATTTGATGACCATCGAGGACGCACGGATGAATTTGAGCAGCCAGTCATGCGTGCGCCGCCCGGTCACGCCTTTTAGGTCGGGTCCTACCTTGATCCCTTTGCCGTAAGTGTGGCAGGCAGTGCAGCGCCGGTTGAAGATGGCTGCGGCCTCAGCGGAAAACTTCTGTCCGCCGTCACTACTGTTGTTGGCCTGCAGCGCCCGAACTGAGAAGAGGAGGGCAGCGAGCAACAGCAGGCAATATATGAGTATTCTGCCTTTTACGATAACAGAGGAGCTTTGAGTTAGTCGTTCCATTGCTTCCTGTGACTGTCCGAACAGTCCTCGGACACGGCATTCTGTTGGGTCAGCAAATGACCCACAGAGGTAAGAGTCGAAGTTCAGATTTCGCCCCCGTCTGGCAGCAAGGCCGGAGACAAAATCGATGTCCGTGCGTTTAACTTTTCATCTACTGAAGGCTGGGGCGGGCTGTATCGTTCCCTTCAACTTCCATTGACGTCCTCTAGACAAATATGCAGGTTCCGAAAGGAGCGGGGCTAGTCGCGGGGTCAAACTTTCGGCTATGGCGGGCTGGTTATTTTGGTTGCGCGGCATGCTACGGTCGTGTTCGTGCGACGTCAGCTGTTCTCTTGGACAGTATTAGGCCAGCTAAGTAATTGGGGTTACTTCCCTGGCCACGGGAACAGTGAAAGCCTTTCCGAAGTAGGTCGGATCAAAAGCATCGACACCGAGTGGGCCGGTGCGCACACTCTTGGTCTCTCGACGAGGACTACTTTTTCCGCACCCTTGGATTTTTCTTCAATCCGGATGCTCACACGCTACGGTGCTCTCACCAACCAATCGGCGACACAAGTCACAGCGTATCTTCAGTGCTTTTTCAGCTGTCCAATTACTAACGAGGTTGCTACGTGGTATTTCTTAACGTTGAAGTAATGGGTCACGTCGCTGCTGCCTTGACGGGCAATAAGCGCGCAATGATGTCCGCTTCCCGCAGCGTCGGCAGCCATACCTCGTTGTTCACGCACTCTCGGAAAACGAACCGGCTTCCTCTCTGCACGGGTTGAGCAGCATCCCGCCTCAGATCTACTCCTCGCGCAGCGCCTTCAGCGGATCGATCTGTGCCGACCGCCGTGCCGGTACGTAGCACGCCATCATTGCCACCGCTGCCAGCAGCAGCGGTGCACCGATCAGGAGCCGCAGGTCGTTTGTCCCCACCTTGAGCGCGTCGACGAAGACCTGCACCAGCGCCGACACGACCCTTGCGATCGCCACCGCCCCGAGGAAACCGACGACAGTTCCCACTCCCACCAGTGCCGTGCCTTCGCGCAGTACCAGCCGCAGCACCTGTGCCTTGCTTGCGCCCAGCGCCGTGCGGATGGCGATCTCCTTCCGCCTTTGTGCGACCGCGTAGGCCGTCACTCCGGCCAGCCCGATTGCGGCCAGCACCAACCCGAACAATCCGATTCCACCGTAGGTTTGAATTGAGAATCGCAGCGCGGCACGGCTGCGATCGAGGTAAGAGCTGAGCGTTTGCAGGTCGAAGACATTCAGATTGGGGTCGAGGAAAGAGATCTCCTTCCGAATGCTGGTCAGCGCATCTCCGCCCGCATCGGACCGCACCACCATGGAGATGCCTCCTGCGGGCGGCCGCGCAAAGTCACGTCGCGTCACCGGTGCGTACAAGATCGCTTCGCTGAATCCCGCCACATCCTTTAGGTTGCCAACTACCCCGACAACCTCATACGACTGCTTGTCATCTTTAAGGCGCTTTCCGATCCCGTTCTCCTTGCCGAAAAGCTTTTGTTCCGCGTTCTTGTTCAGAATCGCGGGCAAAGCCTGCGACCCATCCGGTTCGAGCTGCTCGTCGCGCTCCTCGAACTCCCGTCCCGCGAGCATCGGCTCGTTGAACGCCGCAAAATAGCCCACTCCCACCGTTTCTTCGACGATCGACTGCTCTGCCTTCGACCATCCGGGCGATCCTTCCGCATAAACCGGAGTTGGATCAGGATCCGCCGAAAATGGAGGCAGGTCCGCAAACGCAACGATCTGCACCCGGCCCGTTGCCTTGAGCCGCGCGGGAAGCTTCTCGAACAGCGCCTCCGCTTTTTCGGGGGTATACCCATCGCGCACCGGATCAAGGGACAGCAGATCCATCGTTCGCGGATCGAATTTCAGGCGGATGCTGCTCGACTCGCTCAGTCCCAACACGAGAAATCCTGTGAGCAGCAGCAGTGTGAGCGACGCCGAGACCTGCGACACCACCAGCAGATTTCGCAGCCCAAATCGCCGGTAACCCGGTAACCGCAGCGCCGATCCCTCCTTGAGCGCCGGAGTCAGATCCGTCTTGGTGGCTTCGAGGGCAGGCGCCAGACTGAATCCGATTCCGCAGAGGATCGCCAGGCCAAACGCGAATAGCCCGGTGCGCAAATCGAAACTAGTGACGAGTTCAGCGGGCGTCGATAACGGCGTCGTGAAGCGGACACTTAAAACCGCAAGGCCATTGGCGATCGCGAATCCTGCGATGCCGCCCAGCAGCGACAGCACCATTCCTTCGCTGATCATTTGGCGCACCAGCCGGAAACGGCTTGCGCCGACTGACAGGCGAATGGCCAGTTCCCTTCGCCGGTTGGCTGCGCGCGCCATCAGCATATTCGCCAGATTCAGGCAGGCGAGTGTAATGATCAGCCCCATCAACGCCAGGAAGAATCCGACGAGTGCGGGCTTGAGTCTCCGGGGGAGCGGTATGTTGGTCCCTGCTGGAATCAACTCGACGCGCCTGCCTTGGTCCGTGCGCGGGGGAAGCGAAGGGTCCTGCGCATCGAGTCGCCGGATGATCGTGTCGAGGCCGGCCTCTGCTCGTTCAATGGTCACGCCCGGCGCCAGACACAGGATGGCCAGGAAGTCCTTGGCCTTGCGGTCATGCAGAACGTCGTTCTCCAGCTCGGGAGCCGACGCGGCCGGGGCCGTGATTGGCACGAAGAGCTCTGCGGGAGTTATAGCCAGGGCGCCATTGAAACCCTTCGGCGTGACTCCCACAATGGTCGCGATCTGCCCGTTCAGCCGCAGGCTCTGCCCCACTACGTTTGGAGATGAGTTGAGCCGGTTGCGCCAGAAACGATCGCTGATCACCACAACCGGCGCGTCGCCGGGCTTGTCCAGCTCAGGATTCAGCAAACGCCCAACCTGGGGGCGGACACCAAGTACCGAGAAATAATCCGGCGATACGAGCTGCCCGAGCACACGCTCCGGTTTTCCGTTTCGATTGCCTTGGAAACGCACGTTGAACGGAATTCCTGTCTCGAATGCCGCGGCTCCGCTGAACAGGCTCTTCGCCTCCCGGTACTGCTCGATGTAGTAATACGCCGCAGTTGCTAGCTCGTCGCCGTTCGACTGCTGCATCATTACCAACCGGTTCGCATTTGCCGTTGCAGGTAATTTGCGAAACAGCACCTCCCACTTCGTGTAGACGTTTGTGGTCAGCCCAATTCCGAGCCCCATCGAAATGATCCCCACGAGCGCGAATCCCGGCGACTTCATAAGCGTTCGCAGCGCGTAACGCATGTCGGCGCGCATTTCGCTCAGGTATTCAATCGGCACGCGAATGGCGATATCCGCAATCAAGCGGATGAGCCCTGCCGCCCCGTATCGTTTTGCGGTGTCGTTCACCACATCGTCGCCAAGCTGCAACACCTCGGCCCCGTAGGCCAGCTTGAATTCGTGCGGGAAGGCTTGCGCCAGTCTTCGGTAGATCTGCGCTGCGAAACTCATTCCGTCGCCATTCCTTGCTTCACACGGACCGTGCGAACTAGTTCCTGCAGTCGGTCGCACTCCGCGTCAAGTACCCGTCTTCCGAGGCCCGTCAGTCGGTAATACCGTCGCCGCGCATCATCCAGTTGGGGCGCCGGCCGTTCGTCCGATTCCTCGATTAACCCAGCTTCGATCATGCGCTTAAGCGAGCCGTATAGCGTCGCCGGCCACAGTCGTACCTTACCCGTACTGCGATTCAGCACTTCTTGCATGATCGCGTAACCATGCTGCTCTCCACCTGCGAGAGAGAGCATGATATGGAACCACTGTGTTTTGAGTGGAATAAACCGCTGTGTCTCAGCCTCAGTCATTCCAAGATATATATCGTATGAGATATATATGTGTCAAGAGGAAACATGCCTCGCTCGAACGCAGAGCCCTGCGATCTGTCGGGACGAGGCTCTAAATCGCGAACGACAGCGGTATGTGCTGTACGCTTTCAGGGGGCCCAATCAGCGTATCGACGCGGCGGGCAGGAGTACCGAAATTAAAGGGCGAAACCCGCGGGCTTATCGGGTCAACGGGCTCTCCCAGACGCGCAACAGGAGTTCTTTGAGCTGGCCGAAACGCTTGAACCCGAGCTCAGCGCTCCATTCGCGCTCGATTTCACGCAGTATCTCGTAGATTTTTAAGTATGCGGCGCGTCCGCGTTTAGTGAGGCGGATAACTCGTGCGCGGCCCTCGCTGGGTGCGTCCGACCGGATGATATAACCGAGATGTTCGAGGCTCCGGAGCAGCTGGTTCATAGCCTGCTTGCTGATACCGGCGCGCTCGGCGAGAGTGCCTGGGCGAACCCCGTCCGGGCCCGGAAACTGCAGCACCGCCATATGCGGCACCCGTAGCTCCTCAAAACCGGCCGCGTTGAGTTCGTGAGTGAGACGGCGGTGGATCGCCTGGGCCGGAACGCGCAGCAATGCCCCAATCAGCATATCCTCGGTTTGGATCGAGCTCTGCATTTTTCGCTTGACACCATTAGTAAACGGCATTTACATTCTAGCGTAGTAAATTTAGTTTACCATTGAAGGAAAACACATGCAGCAGCATACCATCAACCTCCATGTCAGTCCTTCGGAAGAAACCATCTGCCTCGGACCGCTCCGGGTGCGCTTCCTGATCACCGGAGAGAACTCAAGCGGCAGCGTCGCGGCATTCGAGCTCATGGTCCCGAGCGCGCAGCGCCTGGCAGCTCCGGCGCACAGCCACGACCATTACGAGGAAACGATCTACGGCATAGAGGGAGTTTTGACCTGGACCGTCGATGGAAGGCAAATCGACGTCGGACCGGGGCAAGCACTCTGCATTCCGCGCGGCGCCATTCACCGGTTCGATAACAACGGAAGCCGGGACGTAAAGGCCCTCTGCGTCATCACACCAGCGGCAATAGGCCCTCAGTATTTCCGCGAGTCCGCCGAGGTAACCGCCGCAGCGGCTGGTGGTCCACCAGACCGAGCAAAGCTTGCGGAGATCATGCGCCGCCATGGCTTGACGCCTGCGCCGCCTTCAGGAGGCTTCTAAGATGAAAAGACTTGGAAAGACATTGGGTTTGGTGGTTGCCGCGGTGGTGCTTGTTTTGGCCGCGGGGATCACGCTTACCATCGGATGGCATCCACTTATCGGACCGAGAGCGCGCCCTGTCACGGCACGGAAGTTTAAGAGCACGCCGCAACGCTTAGCCCGCGGCGAGTACCTTGTCCGGAATGTAACCGATTGCATGGGATGCCACTCAGAACACGACTGGACAGCACACGATGCGCCGATTCTACCCAAAACGCTCGGTGCGGGACAGGACATGAGTGTGCTCAAGGGCCTCCCGGGAAAGGTGTACGCCCCGAATATCACTCCAGATACCGAAACGGGCGCGGGGAGCTGGAGCGACGACCAACTGGCACGGGCCATCCGCGAGGGTGTCGGCCATGACGGCCGGGCGTTGTTTCCATTTATGCCGTACTTAGGCTTCCGCCATATGTCCGACGAAGACTTGGCGTCGGTCATCGTATACCTACGGTCGCTGCCGCCCGTGCACAAACAGCGGCCGACGACGGAGTTAGTCTTTCCGGTGAGTTACCTGATCCGCAACGTGCCCGAGCCGCTGGACGCCCCGGTGCCTGAACCCGATGTTTCGACTCCCGCAAAGCGCGGGGAATACCTGGTGACAATCGCTGGATGCGCGGACTGCCACACGCCTCAGGATGCACATGGGCAACCGCTCCCGGGCATGGGCTTTGCTGGCGGGTTCGTTCTTGATGGACCGTGGGGCCGGGTGGAGAGCGCCAACATCACACCTGACCCGTCGGGGATTTCTTACTACAACCAAGCCATGTTCACGCAGGCAATCCGCACAGGATTTGTCGGGGCACGGAAGCTCAACCAGATCATGCCTTGGCACACCTACCGAGGAATGACCGACGAGGACCTTCTCGCGATGTTTGCCTATCTTAAGACGTTAACACCGGTGCGACATCACGTGGACAACACGGAGCTGCCGACGTTTTGAAATGCCGAGATTCGACCAGGGCGTCCCCTGCTCCCGGAATAACGGTCCGAGCCCAGGCAGTCAGGGGGCGCCTTGGGCCGAGCGAGCGGCGCCAGGTTTTCCGGAAATTGCAATCGACCATCGCGAACGGTCACGCTTGAGGCCACTGGCGAATCTCTCCTATCTGTCGAAAAGAGGCCGGTTCTGGCTGATAGGGCCGCTCTCCCCCAGCGGCAAAGCCGTAATGGTTATATCGAAAACCACCTGAGTGGATATTGCACCGATAGCAGTGTTTCTTTCATATTCTCGCTTTGGCCCCTGCATGATCGCATCATAGCTTTAGGAGTCGAAGCAATCGCCAAGCGCTCACCCAATACTCCCGTGCCCTTCATTGGCCGGCATCAAAGGTCGCGAATCTACCTGGGTCGCCACCTGTTCGGATTGACCGCCGTTCTCATCGCGGTTCTCACTTTGCTGTGGCGTG
>JBPYDQ010000153.1:0-3590 GCA_051986135.1 Terriglobales bacterium
CGGCCGAGAGGAGGCATTGATTGGCATACGCCGGATTGCTTGCTTTGAACACCTGGTAGCACTCCGCGAGCGACGCCGTCATGCGCCCCGCGAGATTCGGGCTGATCGACGCTGCCGCTCCCCCAGCGGTGTTCTGGAAGACGGGCCGATTGCAAATATATTCGTAGGGCGAAATGCAATTCTGGTAGGCATCGTCCACCTGCGGCAGCCGCCAAATGTCATGATCGCCAACGTAGGCATGGCCCCCTGAGGCAACGGCTACTTGGTAATAGAAAGTCTTTGAGTTGTCGTCCCACATCTTCTGCAGCCAATCAAGGCCAAACTTCGCCTCCCCCGTGAAGTCGGAGGTTGTAGATCCCGCACCCATCTGATTCGGGAAATCGCGAACCCCAATCAGCATCAATGCCACCACGTAACTGTGCGTCTCGACAAACTTCATGTAGTCGCCGGCGTCCCACCAGCCCCCCGATGCGTCAATTACCGCGCCGGTGGGACTCAGTGTTCCGGCATTGTCCTTCTTGTTAAAGCTCGGCGTGAAGTAGACCTTCGCGTGCGCATCGTTCAAGTGCCCAGCCGCGGTCCGAAGCGGAGTGGCGATGAAATTCGCCCCGTCCCGCTCATTCTCATAGAAATACAGCGTGTTGGCGAGAGGCGTGGAATAAAGGTTCGCTCCCATGTCTATCGCAAAGCTCGGCGAAGAAGCCGTGATCGAGCCCGTGACAGAGATGCTGTAGGTGCCTGGAGTAGTTACATTGTCAAAGTCCAGTGCGTACACGTGGGTAAACGTTCCCCAAGTGCCTTGGCTCGCACCAATCGCCGCCGAGTATACGGGTGCTCCGCTCGAATTTAAAACGCTGAACGATGCCCCACTCGAGGAAGCGGAAGACATCAAATAAGCCCGCTTCGGCGAGCTGGCGACATATCCTGTCTGATGCACCCTTACAAAACTGGTCTGCGACCACGCGATCGAAGGCCATGCCAACGTGGTGAGGGCGGAAAGCACAATCAACAGGCCTAAGCTTTTGAATAGCTGATCCTTACGCTCAACTGTATTCATTTCGAGCAGCCTCCTTCTTGCAGGGTTTTGCGGCCGCGAACTTGGCCGGCGGAGGGACCGACCGACGATCCGGAAAACCGAAATGAAAAACGATTCGGGTGATCTGAATCGTTTTAATGGAGCGGAATTCTGTTACTTCGTGAAAACTCTGTCAATGGAAATTTCGAGATGCAAAGGGTCCCGCCTGCAAGTCGGCTGGAGCAATTCCGCGGGCATTCTGTTTCGCCAAATCTGCAAGAATCCACGCACGCAGGGTCTTCACCGTGCTCGTCGGCGCAGCCTCGCCACGCCTCAATCCCACCCCTTCTCCCATTTCAATTTGCATGGGGCCCGCGTCTGCCGCATCCGCAGATCGCTCCCTTCAAGTCGCTGGATCGAAAGCGCACAATCACACCCCGCTCCGGAACGTGCCTACTCGCGGTTCCGATACACTAGGACACGGGAGTTGACCGGAATGGCTGATCTCAGTTGCATTTGACTGTGCCTCAGGCTTTGACTTTTTCATGACGCGATTCCATAATCCTGCAACTTGCAGCGGAGGTGCTTCTTGCCGGGCGCTCCATTTTCATCTGTGGAAGTAAATGCTTGTCGCCCTCGTCCACTTGGTGCTTGAATCGCTCACGCAAGAATGCCTCTGTGGCGCTGAATCCGAACGCGAGTTTCTCTCAGGAGGGCTTAGATGAGCGTTGACATGGACAAGCTGAACTCCTTTATCGGTCGATTCGTCGGTGACCTTGGGGCCGCCGTTCACACCGGCATGGTGGTCATCGGCGAAAAGCTCGGTTTGTACAAATCGTTGGCCGCGCAGCCCATGACCTCTGCAGAACTGGCGGCCAAAACTAACACCGACGAACGTTATGTACGCGAATGGCTGGCCTCCCAGGCTGCCGGAGGTTACATCAGCTACGACGACAAAGCGCAAAGGTTCTTTCTGACCGAAGAGCAGGCTTTCACTCTCGCAAACGAGGATTCCCCCGCTTACCTCCCCGGCGCATTTCAGCTTGCTTTAGGCTCCCTTGCTGCAGTCCCTCGAATCGCTGAGTCGTTTCGCTCCGGGGCAGGAATGGGCTGGCATGAGCATGACGATGGCGTGTTTCACGGCTGTGAGAAATTCTTTAGGCCAGGATATGCGGCTAACCTTGTCACCAACTGGATTCCTGCCCTGCACGAGGTGAAAGCGAAGCTCGAAGCAGGCGCACGGGTCGCAGACGTGGGCTGCGGCAAGGGCGCCTCAACAATCCTAATGGCCAAAGCTTTCCCAAAGTCACACTTCTTCGGATTCGATTATCACGATAAATCTATTCAAGGTGCCCGCGAAACCGCATCGCGCGAAGGAGTAGCAGGGCGAGTAACCTTTGAAGTTTCTAAGGCCAAGGAATTCCCAGGAAAAGACTACGATTTCGTCGCAGTCTTCGACTGTCTTCATGACATGGGAGACCCGGTCGGAGCCGCCACACACGTACGGGCGTCGCTGAAAGAAGATGGGACGTGGATGATCGTTGAGCCCTTTGCCAACGACGAATTGAAAGACAATCTCAATCCCGTCGGCAGAGTTTATTATTCCTTCTCAACACTGCTTTGCACGCCGTGCTCGCGTTCCCAAGAGGTCGGACTGTGCCTTGGGGCGCAATCCGGCGAAAAGCGTATGCGCGATGTGATTACCTCAGCCGGTTTCCGCCGTTTCCGCCGCGCCACAGAAACGCCATTTAACATCGTATATGAAGCCCGGCCTTAACTGGCGCGCTAAAACAACAATCTTCTTTCGCGCTTCGAACAAGCAGAGAGTTAGTGAAAGGGACAGGCCTTGCGTTTCTTTACGCCTGCACCGTTCAATTCGCTTGTGCCTGACAGACGACATTAAAGTGGCTCCCAGGCTCTTGTTCGCCAAAGTTGCTGAGCCAGCTTCTCTGTACTACTCACCTTTTGTTTGCCATATGCCGCACTTTTCCACCACTACCGTGACACGCGTGACAGATGCCGCGGTCAAACGCAATGAGTCGCGCAAATAGCGCCTCCGTGTGTTTTCGGATCGCTAATAGCCCAAAGCCTTATTTTCGATTATCATGAATATCGAAAATAAAGCTGTTGCCTCTTTTCGCGACGAAGAAGGTGAGATGACTAAAACCGCAAGCATACCTGGCAAACTGGTGCCACAAGACGGATTTTCTGCCTTCGTACCCGCTCCACTACCGCCGACACTCGATTGGACGCCGCGGCTCATCCGAGTGCTCTCTGACGCGGACCGGCTCATTGGCAGGCTGGCTGGCGAGGGCGGGAGACTCCCCAACCCTCATGTGCTGATGCGCCCTTTTGTGCGGCGCGAGGCTGTGTTGTCCAGCAAGATTGAAGGCACGCAAGCCACCTTGGGTGAGCTTCTCGCGGCTGAAGCCGGAGCGGTGGTGGCCCGCAGTCCAGAAGACCTGCGCGAAGTTGGCAACTACGTGGTCGCCCTTGAACACGGGATCGCACGGCTCGGCAAGATTCCGATCTGTGTGCGCCTGGTCCGAGAGCTGCATGAGAAGCTCATGACCGG
>JBPYDQ010000154.1:0-4786 GCA_051986135.1 Terriglobales bacterium
CCGGGGTTGGCCCGCCTCCAACGTTCAGAATCATCCAGATATTCGCAAGCTGAAGGTACCCAGGCGCGTTGCCATCGCCCAGGCTCAGAATACGAGCGCCGAAGACCTTTTCGTAGTAGCGAGCCGATCGCTTGATGTCAGCGACGGTGATAAAATGCGCGATGCTGATCCCCTCTCGCGGGGGCATCTCATAGATCTTCTGATCGATTTGCACGCTGGTCATTGATGACTCCTATTCCGATACACAGTGCTCATCCACTGATTCTGGTGTTTTCGTACTATGGCTGCGGGAATCCGAACATCAACCACGACTGATTGGCTACCCAATGCGGGTATAGCTCCGTCATCTGATCGAACAGTTCCTGGTCGGACGTTGCGGTTTTCTGCACCCGATCGAAGTCCTGCAAGTAACGCTTGGTGTCTTGGATCGCCGAGGGAGAGTCGGGAGCGCCAGGCTTCTTGTGACCAGCGACAACAATCGCCGGGTTCAGCGCCGCTAACCGGTCGAGCGCTGCGATCCAATTCTTTCGGCTCTCGGGGGTGGTGTCGCCGACGTACATGCGGCATTGGTTGTACACAACGTCGCCAGCGACGATCAGGTCGATCGATGGAACGTACAGAGACGTCGAATCTGGACAATCGGTGCGGCCCTGCTCGATGATGCGCAATTCACGGCCCTCGAGAGTGAACGTGTCGTGCTCATAGGGCTTGGGTGAGACCAACTTCGTCGGCACTTGCCCGGGAAACAATTGGCGAGCAAATTGGCTCAGCGGGGGAACAAATGACGACTGCATGGCCTCCACCGTCTTCGGCGTTGCTATCGCCCGAGCGCCTGGGAAATGGTCTAGGAGAATGCTCAGACCGTAGAAGTGGTCGAAATGGGCGTGTGTTATATAGATGGCTTCCAAGTTGCGGTTGTGCAGAGCAACCCAATCCGCGAGAGCCTCCGCCTCAGCCACTGTCCCCATTGCGTCCACGAGTACCGCGTCGTGCTCGCCGAAGATTAAAGTCGACGTGATCGGGTCAAAGCCGAACGCTTCGCCGAAGGGCCTTGGCCGCTCGCCCACCATAGCCTTTCCCGGGGCGGTGAAAACGTTCACATTAAGCACGTTCGACGCGACAGGCGCAGTCACGCGCCTGGTCTCTTTCGGTCCATTTATGCCGCCCATTTTGTACTCCTTTTGACGTCAGAGCGAGTGGCTGTTCACGGCAAGATTGGCAGAGGCGCGACGACGAGTCTATTGGACGAACGCATCGATCAAGACCAACGTATCACGGTGATCGGGAATAAGACAGGCAATCTTCTGGCCATTGGAAGGAGTATGCGGGACCGGGTCAATGAAAGCAGGAAGGTTGGGCAGACCTTAAGCCAGATGGTTGGTGAAAAATCTCATCTTCCGACCGCTGACAAATGCCCCGATGCGAACCGAATCGAAACCAGTCGAAACTTGAGTGTAACCGCCTGTCTTCATCAACTATCGGAGGGAATGCTGCGGAATGTTGCCGGGCAATTGGCTTTCGCGTAGGAGTGGCTTATTATCTCTGCCGATATGTCTTTCTTCAGCAACTCTCCCGATGATTGGCAAAGGCTTGATTGGCAAATCCTTCACGATGGCGGAATCCAAGTCTACTGGCGTCGTGAATATTTGATCGAAAAGAGTCAATGGTTCGCGAAGCATGACTACGATTTGTTCGAGTTCGCGTGCGAAAACATGGGAGTCACGGGACAGCATGTTCTCTGATTTTGCTCGTGTGCTGCGATGGCCGGATTACTTTGGGCGCAATTTTGATGCTCTCGATGAGTGCATCGCGGACTTGCCGCTCACCGAGAACCGTGGCGCGGTTATGGTGTTGACAAGGTTTGACGCATACGCGGCTGGCTCTGGCTCCGCACCCATGGAGGGAGTTAAGAACGAAGCAGAGGCTGTTCTGGACAGCATCGCGAGCGCATCTCGTTTCCATCTCCTGAACGGCAATCGACTGGTCGCACTAGTCCAAACGGACGACCCCAATTCCGCTTCGGAGCAATTGGCGGTGCCAGTCCCCAGTGGAACCATCGTGAATGGTTAACTGCGAATCGGCAGTCGGCTTCGTCCGAATCCCCATTTCACTGAAAAATCCCGCCTGGTTGGGTTCTGAGCGTAACCGCCTGCTTGCGTCATTTGACTTGTGGCTTCCGCTTTTGGGCCATCGATAAAGGGAGAAAGCAATCGCTTACATCAACTTGCGTTTGAGGTGGAGTTGAGTACCTGTTGCTCTTATCGTGGGGAGGTTCGGGTCGTCGCCGGAGCGCGACTCCGTGATGTCCATGTGAGAACCTGTCGGTAGAACGGCTCTGACTACTTCGGTGATTTTCGATTGCGGACTAGCAACGTTCTGATCGAGAACGACATATAGGACTTGAGCTGGGGGATCGATCTGTCCTTTGATATACACCATGGGCAGATGGGCCTCCAGTATCTCTGGAATCTCGCTCAGCGCGATGCCGATTGCGTCAGAGACTTGTTTTGGAATCGGCTTGGCGGGAGGTCCGATGTAAATTTGGGTTCCGGGGGCGATCTTCATAGTCGTCTTGTAGCTGAGCCAAATGCGACTTTAACCGCCCCCGCATTGTAACCGAGTAGGTGTGATGGTTGGCGAAACATCCCGATAGCGCGAATTGGCCCGCGATCGGGGACCTGAGCGCAAACGCCTGGTAACAACACTTACTTGCGGTTAAGCCAGTAATACGTCACCAGTCGCGGCACAAGTGACCTGACTAAGAGCAAAGATCCCTCTCGCGTGGGTCGGAGCAGAGGGACCTCGGCAACGGCGAGCGTAGCGAACCCTTACCTCGGCGGCGGCAGGCCCGCGTTGAGCGAAAAGATGGACCCAGGGACATGATAGGCCGGATTTGGGAAGCCCGTCGTTCCATACAGGATGCCGCTGGTTGCCTGAATCAGCAGCTGAGGAGGACCAACTGCGGAGAAAGAGACCGTTTGCAGCAGCGCTCCGCCGGTCGTGATCGAGTAGACGGCCTCCTGCTTGGGGGCGGCGATCCACAGATTGCCATCCGAGGCCTGCATCACCATGCTGCATCCGGTCTTCGGAGTGCAGCCGCCGAGCTGATAAAGCTCCGCGTAGCTGCCCGACAAGCTGAGCTGAAAAACCTCCTGAAAGGCGACGTCGCCAGGGCCCCCAACTGATACACCGTACAGCAAACCATCTGCTCCTTGCGTCAAAATGAATGGGGTCGCGGGAGATCGCCCATTGGTGCCTGTGGGGTACTCGAAGATCGGAGTGACCTTACCGGACGTTGTCACCTGGCACACGTGCCACCAGGTGGAGTAGCAGATCCCGTAGAAGTTGCCGTCCGTTGCCTGCTTGCTAAAGCTCTCCACATAGAATCCGTTCTGGCTCTCAGAAGACAACAGAGTGTAAGTGCCACTGGTGGTGAGGCGAAATATTCCGTTGCCGTCCGACCCATAGAAGTTGCCGTCCGAGGCCAGCGAGAATCCATACGGCCCCGAATTGTCGATCACTTTGAAGCCTGTGCCCGACTTGCTGATTCTGAAGATCTCTCCGGCTGAGACATACAGAAAGCCGTCGGGCCCTTCGACCACGCCCCCGTAATACCCGCCGCCACTAGGAGCGGTGTAGAGCACGGTGAACTGCCCCGAGGGCGTGATCTTAAAGACGATACTGGTGGGCAGATACGTGGTGCCGTAGAAATTGCCGTCCGATGCCTGGATCAGCTTGGTGGGATCGTCCCCGGGATTCGAACCACCGAACGCATGGAGCACGGTGACGGTGTCTGAGGCAACGGCGGAGGTGACGACGAACATTGATGCAGCAAGAACCAGAAACGCGATAATTGTTTTCATGGACGATCTCTTCCTCATGGCGCTACGAATCCGACGATGGGCCTGACCGAGAGACAATGCGACCAAGAACAGCCATTCGCTGACATTTGTTTTTCTCATCGAAAGTCCCTTTCTTGCGCTTAAGCGCGGATATTCCTTTACGTCCAAACAACGAGTCGATGTGAATGTTCGACGCACAGGGACGCCGCCGCGGATACTATAGGTGAAAAATCGCCGGCGCAGATGCGCGACGTCAAGGACTCTGTAAACAATCCGCAAAAAGTTTGTAAACATTACGTCGAAGACATCGCCATTTTGGCGGGCTGGGCTCGTGGTTGACGTAACATCTCTATTTAACTCAAAATCCCCCCATGGCAGGGATCTTGAGTCACGTCGGCTAGTTACGTCACTATCCCGCCCATTGGGAGGCAACCTGGGTCTGGGTCAGGGCATCTGCCGGTGAGTAGCATCACGGACCCCACGTACCTTACCCACGATTCCATTTGGAGGTTGCCATGAAGTGTCATGTCGTTTTCACGGCAGTGTCTCTGCTCGGGTTGAGCCTGATATCGGCCTCCTGCGGCACCTCAAAAACCCCTAACCGCGTCCTGCTATCGGTCGCCGTAGCCCCCGCGACCGCGGACGCCCAGAATTTTACTAACGGCCAGGTGCAATTCACGGCAACTGGCGCGTTTAGCCGACCACCGTCGCCAGCCACCGTGCCGGTACCGTTCGTTGCCCCTTACTCCGGGACTTGGTTTATCTCCGATCCGACCATCGCAACCATCAGCCAGAGTGGCGTCGCAGAATGCCAAATCGGTGCCTCAGGCATGGTGACCGCCACTGCCCTGGTGTCATCAAACTCGTGCGGCGGCTCTTTCACTCCCAATCCATGTATGTCAACGGCCGTCCGCGGGACTGCGAAATCTGCCCGTGAATTATGG
>JBPYDQ010000155.1:0-3275 GCA_051986135.1 Terriglobales bacterium
GAGTTGTGGCTCTTTCTCTGGCACTCGCAGCCCTCATAGCAATGACTGGCCACGCACTTCGCGCTTCTAGGATCGAGCCACTAACTGCCTTGCGGGAGCAGTGAGCGGGCGGACTGTCGTAACATCCGGATTACACTCAAAATCCGTGACTAAAGGCAGTTCTGTGGGACGTTTGCGATGCGAATGCCGCTTAGAGAATCCGTAATCGTGGGCTTGGAATTTCCAGCAGATTGAAAATCGAATACGATAAATGCGCTCCAATCGCAAAAAATATCGACGGACCTAGGGCCGAGACTCACAGCGTATGACCCCACAGGATGCAGCCTCGACTGCTGATCTACTTCTCCAAATTTTATTCCGCGTGAATCAAGGTACCTTTTCACAACATCTCTCGGTGTTCCAACAGGAAGGTCATGCTGCAACGGGGCCATTACCGCCGCGTCTGCCATCTGCTGTCGAGATCGTCTGACTCGGCTGTGGACTATCCAGACCAAAACCAACGCGATCAGAATGATCGCGACTATGATGGCTCGTTTCATTTTCTGGACATTCTACAATCGTGTTCAAACTGATGACTGGTGAAAAATCCGGATTTCACTCAAAACCAAGGTCAATTGAATGTCCAGCGGGTAGCCGTTTTCGGGAAACTCTTTT
The DNA here is from genome assembly GCA_051986135.1 of Terriglobales bacterium. Taxonomy (GTDB): domain Bacteria; phylum Acidobacteriota; class Terriglobia; order Terriglobales; family Acidobacteriaceae; genus Gp1-AA122. Next base: position 655 of record JBPYDQ010000155.1, read on the forward strand.
CGATGAGGCCAAAGACACAAGTGGGTCGCACACGGTAGACAGGTTCCGAACCATCGCCCCCCTTCATCCCATACTTTTTCAGCGATGCGGGTTCCAACTTCCGCTGGAGATCTGAGTCATTTACCAATTCGGCGATGCCTTCCAGAATGACCGCCTCAGCGGCATTCTGTGTTCCGACAACACAATTTGCGTTCTTCGATAAGTTGCGTGCCTTTTGAGTCTTGCCACCTGTGCCGAACCAAAACGCGCCATCGAACCACAAACCCCAGATGATCATGGCATGGGGCCGACCATCGGGTCGTACAGTCACAATCCAATATTCGCGCGACTCCGCGAGAGTTTTTTCGGCCCACGTCCACGGCAGCATCCCCGTTTTGCTCTTGCTGATGCCGTAGCCGGGTATATTCGGCCGTTCAGCTCGCGGCTCTCCGCTGCTCTGCTTTAGCTTTGGCATGAGAACCTCCGATAGAGGTTTGCGTGGGTGTCACAACAACACCGACGACGGGAAAGATTGTACCTGCATGGGGAATAACTATTGAAATATCGAGATATCACTCACTCATTGACCCGGCTTTGGGCGAATAAAAAGCGCATACTGCTGTAACAACTTCCGCTTCGTTGACTTGCGTAATATTGCGCCGCCTCGGCGGAAGTGCTCTTCTAAACACTCCCGATGCAGAAAAAATATTCTGGATGGTCTTCACGATCCTCGGCCTCTTGGCCGATTTCCTGCTCCCGCTGTGGTGGGCCGTCGCCGCCACCATCCCCATACTCTTTTTGCTTGGTGGGTAGCCTACCGCAGTGACTGGTTCTAACCGCAGAGGCATCAATGAGCGCTATCGCCTGTTTTCGTCAACAATCCAGTAGAATCCATCCCAAGAATTAGAGAATTGTCATGGGCGACCGTAATAAGCAAGCTGGCAGAGCCGTCATTAGGTAACAAGCAGAAATTCCATGCCGCGCGGAGGCACCCTTGCTCTGGCTGAATGGTCTTTTTCGCGATCTCGATTACGCATTCCGCATGATACGGAATGCGCGACTGGTCTCAATTGCCGTCACCGTGACACTTGCTGTCGGAATCGGAATCAATACCGGCATCTTTACTATCATCAACGGAATGCTGCTTCGCCCGCGTACTGATTCGGATCCGGCAACGTTTGCGCGCCTTTATGCGCAGTATTGGTCGCGAGGAAATCCGCGTGGGTTTGCAGGTGCATTCTCACCGGCGGCGTATCGCGCCATTCAGCGGCGCTCTCAATCGCTCGCGGAACTCGCGGCGTGGCGTACGGATGGGGTGCTGATCGGGGATGACCCGACGGCCAGCCTCGTACTGGAAGTCTCTTGCAATTTCTTTTCGGTCTATGGCTTGAACGCACCTTTCTCCGGTCGCTTATTCCGCGCCCGCGAATGTGCACCCGGCACGGAAGAGCACGTGGTTGTGATAAGCGAAGAGGCCTGGCGCAATCGCTTTGGTGCTGACCCACAAATTGTGGGCAAGGCGATTTTGCTGAATCGACAGCCCTTCACGGTGGTCGGGATCACCCCCGTTAATTTCCCAGGACGTGTGCGCGGACAAGGATTCTGGGTCCCCTTCACGATGCAGCATCGCCTCACGGGCAACGCGGACATTTTTCTCGAAGACGCCCTCCCCTCATTGTGGCTCGAAGGCAGGCTGCGTCCACAACGTAGCCGCGATCAACTGCAGGCAGAAGCCAATGTGATTGTCGGCCATGTCCCATTTCCGGAGCCCGATTTTAAAGCCCGCGTGCTGGTGACAAATGGCGCGATGATCGAGGACCCAAATGTCCGAGCGTCGGCATTCTGGATTGTGTTGCTGATCCTGACAGGCGCCATGCTGTTGCTGCTTGTGAGTTGCGCAAGTGGGTCTGTCTTATTGCTTTCGCTGGCGGTTGCTCGCCGCCGGGAAATCGCCGTGCGTATCTCGCTGGGTGCGGCACGGTGGAGAATCGTCCGGCAACTTCTCTCGGAGAATCTGTTGATCGCGCTGGTAGCGGGCGCTCTGGGAATTTCTTTGGCGCTGGAAATTCCTCAGGTCTTTCGCAAGCTGATTCCGCAAATGCCTTATCTCCCATTCAATCTGGACTGGCACATCTTGGCTTGGATCTCAGTAATCACGTTGGCATCATCGATCGTCGCGGGACTTGCTCCAGCGCTGGAGTGTCTGAAGCAGGACGTGTGGATCTCTCTCAAAGGACAGGAAGACACGGCGCAGACCGGGCAAGCGCGATGGACCCTGCGGGATTTACTGGTGGTCGCGCAGGTTTGCTTCTGCATGGTGCTGATGGTTGTGTCCTCGATGTTCTCGCAGGCTGTGCTTTCGATCTTTGCCATGGAGCCCGGCTTTGAAACGAGGCACGTTCTAGAGGTTCCATTGCAGTTTCCGGACAGTTATAGCTCGAGTGACGCCCTTGCCTTTCTAACAAGACTGCAAGGCCGTATCGCCACGATGAGCCAGATCGATGACGTCGCCACTAGCAGTGTGAGCCCGTTAGCGGGCGGTGCCAACGAATCCACTAGCGGCTCAGAATTCCGGCTTCCAACTCAGGTTTCACAAGAGGGACGTACTGCAACGGTCAGAGTTGTATCGCGAAACTATTTCA
>JBPYDQ010000156.1:0-3540 GCA_051986135.1 Terriglobales bacterium
GCTCTTCGCCAGGCGCGCAGCAACACTGGCCAGTCCGGTGGCGTGTTGGTCTTGCAGTGGATGCGTAGCTTGCGACCCCGTGCAGATTCGAATTCAATCAGGTATTCATCGACGCTGTGGCGTGTCGCGCCAATCAGCTCGATGAATTTGGGTTGGGCTTTCTTGCGCGTGCCCCTGCATTCCGGAGAACCGCTTAGGTGTTTTTTCCGTGTGCAGTAGTCCAGCTTGAGCGAACGTGCTACCACTTATAGGCCGTGGCTATGGGCCAGCTCGACTGCCGATTGCCATAGCGACTGTGGCAGCTTGGTCCGAGGCGGGTGGGTCGACCGAAATTGCGCAAGCTGCGATTGGAGCTCTGTGATCGATTCTGGTAACTGAGTCGTTTGCCTGAGCATGAACAGTCGCCGACTAGGCGACTGATGAACGTATCAGAGCACGTCGGCTCAAGTCATGCACGCCTGCCGAAAGCACACCCCGTAATGCGATTCCCAGCCAGCAACCAGGACCACACCTGTATTTCCATCACGAATTTTTGCTTAACTGTTGCCACTTTCGCGAACGTCCACATTCTCAGTGAATATGCCACACTGCCTCTCTCCGGGCGCATCAAGACTGAATCTATTTCGTTCGGTCATTTCTTCGATATAGCTGGCAATAGTGGATACCTGAGGTTGGTGGAAAACTTTCATATGGTTACCCTGAAATTCGATGACGCGGACCTTTCTGGCGAAAGGGATCCAACCAAGCGCGGGATCGTTGTCTGGGGAGTCGTATTGTTCCGACGCTTTGAAGAGAGTTATCTCACCATCGTAATACTTGGGTGTGTAACTCTTTGCAGCATCGATACTGGCGTCCACAACCCTGTTCAACCTTTCCTTCATCCTCCCCGCCTCATCGCCGACTCTTTGCAGCACTCCCTTCACCGGAACGTTATTTAGCGATTCACCCCCGGCAACCGTTATCAATCGTGAAAGGTAGTGTAGTACAGACTGACTGCATCTCGACAAGTAACGGGCACGATCACGTATGGGCACATCTCGCATTTTTTTGATGTGATAAGTCAGCCGGCGGCGAAAAAATTTCGCGGTTTCATAGAACTGGATAGTCTTCGGGCGCGTCCGTCCATAGGCAAAGTTCTGTGCATCAAAGAGCGCAAGTAGTCCGATTTCTTCCCCGTCTTGGCTCAGCTTGCGGGCCATCTCGAAGGCAACTAAGCCCCCGAAAGAGACGCCCCCAATGAAGTAAGGTCCTTTAAGCTGAATCGTGCGCATCTCTCGAATGTAGAATTCCGCTGCCTCCTCGACAGACCTCACAGGATCACTCCCATCGAGCCCTTTGGCTCGCAAGCCATAGACCGGCTGATCGTTCGACAGAGCGGCGACTAGGCCATGGAGGCTGAGGACATTGCCTCCCATACCCGGCAAACAAAAAAATGGAGGCTTTGTACCGGACTTACGATAGGGGACAACGCAGCCGGTACAAACTTGCTTGCCGGACCGGAGTAACGCTGCGAACTCAGCTACGGTCGGTGCTTGGACAAAGATGGAGAGGTTCATGTTCTGATATGGCCACTTTTCAATAATGCGCGCAAGCATCCGAACCGCCAGCAATGAATGCACGCCCAGATCGAAGAAATTATCGTGGATACCAACACGTGTTGTGCCTAGCAACTCGGCCCAAATATCTGCCAGCTCTTGCTCCACCTGATTGCGTGGAGCCACATAACCGGTCTTTCCCTCGGCTGCCAAGTTCTGGCTTGTGTCGCAACCACCAGTGAAATGGGAGGTATACGGGGCCGTTGCCGCCACAAATGTGAAATCCCTGGCTAGACTGGACAACCGTGCCGAAGGGTGCTCGGCCACGACACGCAGGAACTCCAGAAGCCCGTCCTTCAGTAATTCCGCCGATGCTGGTTCCAGTACCGAGCTCTTATAGTCGAACAAGCACCGCAACCTTCCATCCCGCTCTTCAAAAAACAAGACTGCGTCAAAATTTGCTGTCCCGTTGTGGATGTCCTGGTAGCTGGAAATGATTTCTGGGATTTCCAAATTGAGTCCCGGTATGTTTTGCAGTGACATCAGGCACTGCGTGATGCGTCTACCGGCAAGCTCGGGCAATTGCAGGATCCGGTGGAAAGGCACATCTTGAGCAGCGAAGATTTCGCTGGTCTGGAGCGCGACTAAGCGCACCAATGACTGGAAATCGGGGTCCCCGGACAAATCGAGACGCATAGGGAGAATATTGTTGAAATAACCGATCGCGGATCTGGTTCCGGCCCGATGTCGGCCAATGACTGGTGTACAAAAAAGCATGTCCTCTTGGCCGGTGTGTGCGTGCAAGAACCCGGCAAAGCCAGCGACCAATGCAGAGAAGAGCGTAGCCGATTGCGCGACGGCGGCGGACTTGAGACCCTGTACGGTAGGGCCACAGAGTTCAAATTCGAGCCGTGCTCCCGCGTAATCCGCGAATAGTCGGTTCGATCGGCTCCAAGGTAGCCGCAAGGGTTCAGGTGTTTTGCAAAAAACTCGCTTCCAATATGAGAGGGTTGCTCTGCTTACTGACTGCTCCGCGACCTGAGTTGGGGCCGACGCAAAAACAGGCTGCCTTCCTTCACGAAACGCCACGTAGGCAGCTGACAGTTCCTTAATCAAGACCGCAACCGACCATCGGTCGACAAAGATATGATGGAAGTGAAGCAATAACGTGTGCATTTCTGGGGAGACGCGGAATAGAACCGCGTGCCAACCGCGGTCTGACATGGGATCTAGAGGGCGGGCGGCTTCCTCGGCTAACAGACGTGGGAGATCAACGCCCGCGCATCTGCTCTCAACAAGGGGATCCGTAAGCGAAACTTCTTCCAATTGAGGCTTCCCAGCCCGATTGACGATTCGAGTGTGGAGGCTGACATGTCGGCTAGCCACGGCGCGGAACGCTTGATTCAAAGCAACCACGTCGAGCGTCCCCTGCATGGAATAGGCAAGGGAGAAGTCATGGATTCCAGGTGTACTCTCGTAATTCTCAATCTCCCAAAGTCTGGCTTGCGACTCCGAGAGGCATGCGCGTAAACCCGCGGCTTCATTCATCGGGCGCAAGAGGCTTCTAAGCAACTCTCGCTTATCGGTGGAGACCGTAGCCGAGGACTTTTCGAACGAATCCATGTTTTACCTCGTATTCGAATTAAGCCGTTGCTGAAGGAGTTGGTCGATCTCTGTCTCTGACAAGTCGTCCAAATGCGCCAAAATATCGGCGTCGTCCTCCAGGGAAAACGGTGCGATTTCGGCCGCAGGCGCTTCCTGTATCAAGTGTTCGACAATGGAGCCAATGGTGGGGAATGTCCAAGCAAGGGTGGGAGATAACCGCCGCCCGAGAAGGTCTTCAAGATCTCCGACCATCATCATCGCGTGGATGGAATCCATTCCGAACTGGACGAAAGTCATGTCCTCTGCGATCAAGTGTCGATCGATCTTCAACTCACTGCTGATCCAACCCGCGACCCAATCCGCCAGTTCCATCCTGTTGAGGCCTCTGGAAGGAGCATTG
>JBPYDQ010000157.1:0-4764 GCA_051986135.1 Terriglobales bacterium
TGCATAACAAGCTGATGAGGCTTCCCGACGACGTTTTGGTTTTCCCGGCACACGGGGCGGGATCGTTGTGTGGACGCAACATGAGGGCGGAGCATTCCTCAACTATTGGGACCGAGCGGCTCACCAACTACGCGCTGCAAATCAGCTCGCGTGATGAGTTCGTCCGGCAATCGGTGAGCAATCTGCCCACCCGGCCCGAGTACTTCGCACTGGATGCGGAAATTAATCGCGGAGGTGCCAGGGCATTAGGTGAATTGCCGCCCCTGTCGCCGATTGCGGCGCCGGCCGTAAAAACAATGATTGCGCAAGCACTTCCTGCGCTGGATGTGCGGCCGCCAGAGGAGTTTGCTCGAGGGCATGTGCCTGGTTCGCTCAACGTCGGGTTATCAGGGCAGTTCGCCGCATGGGCGGGGTCGCTGCTGGGATTGAAGTCGCGTCCCGTGCTGATTGCAGACACAGAGGAGCGACTCGAAGAGGCTCGCATGCGGCTGGCGCGTGTGGGCATCGAGGATTTAACGGGATACCTGGAAGACGGGCCCCTCGGCTGGAAGAACTCGGGCTACCAATTAGCCGCCCTACCTCAGATGACGGTACAAACTTTAAAAGACCTGTTAAGTCGCCGTGATGTCGATGTTCTGGACGTGCGTCGCGAGGGAGAGTGGCAAGCGGGTCATTTGCAGAGCGCGCTACTGTGGCCGCTGGATCAATTCCGGCGGGCGCTTCCGCCGCTGGATACGTCTGCCGCGATTGCGGTGCATTGTAAGAGCGGTTATCGCAGTACGATTGCCTGCAGCCTCCTGATGCGCGCCGGCTACAGAGATGTGAGCAATGTCCTCGGAGGATTCGATGCTTGGGAAGCGGCGAAACTGCCTAGTGTGAAAGCGGAAGTGGTATCTTCCCCTTGATCGATTACTCTCGAATTTCCTCGAAAACTTCCGTTGGTCGCGCAGATCCCTGTCCGCTGCGAGTATTTACCAGCACCACTCCGACGAGTGCAACGGCGCCTCCGACAAGGGAAATAAGCTGGGGAACCTCTCGCAGCCAGATCCAAGCAATGATGATCGCCAATACCGGAATCAGGTAAAGCAGGGTAGCGGTGCGGCCGGCCGGACCGCGGGAGAATACGTAGGCCCAGGCCAGGTAGGCAATTGCAGCGGGAAAAACGCCCAAATAAAGGGCAGCGAGGGTTGGGGGCCAGGACGCTTTGTGAATCTCGGCCGGCAAGTGCTTCGCAAAGGGCAGCATCAGCAGCGTTCCTGCCCAGATTGAATAGGCCGTGAACTCCAGCGGCGTATATCGGGAAAGAAAATGTTTCTGGAGGATCATATAGACGGCGGAGGCGAGCGAGGAGGCCAAGACAACGAAGGCTTGCGGAGAAAGGCGAATGCCTCCGCCTTCACCGCTGGCGATTAGCGCAACTCCCGCAAAACTGAGGAGAACGCCGATCCAGCCGCGCAAACAGAGTTGCTCATGTAAGAAAAAAACGGCCAGCAGCGCTGTCCAGATCGGAGCTGAAGCGATGAGCAGGCTGGCGGAACCGGCGGTGACGCGCGTCTCCCCATAATTCAGGGCAATGTTATAGAAGGTTATTCCGACGACCCCGGCGAGGACCAATCCCGGAAGGTCGTGGAAAGAGGGGCGCCGGAAGCGGGCAAAGGGGGCGTAGATCGAAAGCACAACGGACGCAGTCAGAAAACGCAGCGTGGCCAGGACAGCCGGAGAGTAGCCGCGAAGTCCGGCGCGGATGCCGGCGTAGGCGGACGCCCACAGCAGCAGGGTCACAACCACTGCCGCCAGCACAGCGGGAGTGAAGCGCAGACGAAGCGAGCTCATGGAGGAGCACCGGCCTAGATTTAGAGTTCTCTGATTGGCTGGCCGACTCTGATTTTTCCGCTGCTGAGGATTTGCGCACGCAAGCCTCCGCGATGGCGAAGGCTTTTAATCACCGGCAAGCCCGTGAGGCTCTCTAAATGGCTACAAGGTTCGCATAGACGGATCCCGCGGATCACGACGTTACCAATTTTGAATTCGCGCCCGACCAGGTGATTGAGAGCAACCCCCCGAGTCACCAGATTGCGGCGGGCATTGCCCGGGAGGAGCTGAATGCCGTAATCACGCGTCAGCGCCTCTATCGCTTCGGCTTCGATGAGGGTGAGTTGGAAATCGGGTGCGGGCTTGAAAAAAGTGCCTTGCCCGGTGGCGTAGCGATCTGCTTCCAGGCCCAGCCCTGCGACGGCCTCGACCAGATCAAGCGACTCGATCGCGCCTTTGGCTGTGGCGGCAATGTGGATGGACTCGACTCTTCCTTTCGACATCAGATCTCTCCCCTCAACCCTTCTGGGCGGCGATTGAGTCTTCCAGTATGTCGATGGCGACATCCGCCTCCTCGCGACTAACGACGAGGGGAGGCGAGATACGGATCGAGGTGGGACCCGCTCCGAGAAGAAGGATACCCCGCTCAAATGCCATTTCAACGATGCGGTCACGGGTCTCGGGATCGGGAGTCTTGGCTTCTTTATCTTTTACGATTTCGACGCCAATCATGAGCCCGCGCCCGCGCACATCCCCCACAACAGCATACTTCTGCGGCCAGGAACTGAGGCGGTTCATGATGTGATCACCAACCTCTCTCGAGTTCTTTACTCCTTCGCGCTCGAGAACATCCAGGGTGGCGAGGGCGGAGGCGATCGACACCGGATTCCCGCCGAAGGTGGAAGCATGCGAGCCGGGGACCCAATCCATCAGCTCGGCTTTGGTGATGACGACGCTTAATGGCATGCCGGAGGCTATGCCTTTGGCACTGCAGACGATATCGGGTTGAACGCCGGAGTGCTCGATGGCCCACCACTTTCCGGTGCGGCCCATACCAGCTTGTACTTCATCGTCTACCAGGAGAATGCCATGCCTGTCGCAGATGCGGCGTAACTCCTCGAGGAATTCGCTCGGTGCGACGATGTAACCCCCTTCGCCTTGCACCGGTTCGACAAAGATTGCAGCCACTTCCTCCGGGGGAACATTCGAAGTGAAGACTTTCTCCTCGATGAAGCGAGCACAGTCAATGGCGTATTGCTTAGCGTCGGTGCCCTTAGGGCGGCGGTAAAGGTTGGGATATGGCACGTGGGTCACGCCCGGCACCAGTGGCGCGAACCGGCGGCGCTGCTGCGGCTTCGAGGCGGTCAGGGATAGCGCACCCATGGTGCGGCCGTGAAATGCTCCGTAGAACGCGATTACATTCTGCCGTTTCGTATGATAGCGGGCGAGCTTGAAGGCGCTCTCGACAGCTTCAGCGCCAGAGTTGCCGTAATAGAAACGATGCGGGCCGGGCATCGGAGCAATTTTCGTGAGGCGCTCGGCCAAGGTCAGCATGTTCTCGTAATAGAAATCCGTGCCAGACATGTGGATCAGCTGCGCCGCCTGATTCTGGATCGCGGCGACCACTTCCGGGTGGCAATGGCCGGTAGAAACTACGGCAATTCCGGCGGAAAAATCGAAAAATTCGTTGCCGTCGACATCCTCGATGACTATGCCGTGTCCACGCTGGGCAACCAGAGGATAAGAGCGAGTGGAGGAAGGTGAAATCAGCCGATGGTCAGCCTCGAGCACCCGCTTGGCATTGGGGCCAGGCAGTGCCGTCTTGATCTGCGGAGCAACAGCGGTCAGGGTTTTGAGTGACATCGGAAACCTCCATAGGCAGTAGTTGGTCGTAAGGCGTTGGTCTCTAGCCAAGCACTCATTCAGGCGAAAATCGGCTCGACAGAAATTTGACTTGAACGATCTGAACTAGTCGCTGCCGAAGAGGTTGGGACGCGCTTGTGAGGGCAACACTGCCAGGTGTCGGCGCGGACACACTAGGAACTGCAGCCAGCAGACCGGCAGATGAGAGTTCGCGTTTTGCCCGAGACCCATGTGAGTTCTTAATGATTATAGCTTGGAAAATAGGCATTCGCTATTACCTCTTAGCGGGTAAATATCCCCAAGCAGTACCCTGCTACCGTTTTCGGAAACCGACCTGGTCGTCCGATCGAATCCCGTTTCCCACTCTCCCTCCGAGCCAAATTGGGCTTTCGAGGGCTAGAGCCAGCCAAGAGCTGACAGCTTCTTTGCATCACATCGGCTAACAGGATCGTCTGATAGCTAGCCACGCCGAGTTTATGCGCAACGAGCAGCCCCAACCGCGGTGGAAGGTGATCCTCAATTTCGCCTTGGTGTACTTCTTTTGGGGATCGACGTACCTGGGTATCAGGATTGGGGTGGAACAGATACCGCCGGCGCTGATGTGTGGAGTGCGGTTCCTGATTGCGGGCGTACTGCTGCTCGGCTTCTGTCGGCTGCGCGGTCGAACCATTGGCTATGACCCGGTCGAACTATTTCACATGGCGGTGGTGGGCACTTTGCTGCTGATGGGCGGCAACCTTACCCTGGCGTACGCGGAGGAAACGGTACCCTCAGGGTTGTCGGCACTGCTGGTGGCAACGACTCCGCTCTGGTTCCTGATTCTCGATAATTTGCTTCTGGGGAGCCATCGCATTTCGAGGCGGGGACTAATTGGTCTGGCCTTAGGGGTGGCAGGCGTATTGGTGCTGTTGTGGCCAGACCTCCACGCTACCGGCGCGCTGGGAAGTCGGGAACTACGGGCGGCTCTCACTCTGCCGTTGGGATCTTTCAGTTGGGCCCTGGGCTCGGTTCTGTCCAAGCGATGGGAATCTGGGGCCGACCGGCTGGTAGGAACGGCATGGCAGATGACATTTGCCGGTGTGGCGAACT
>JBPYDQ010000158.1:0-3425 GCA_051986135.1 Terriglobales bacterium
ACGCAGGAGTTCAAGTTGAGCGCGGTACGGCGTCTGGAGATGGGGGTTCCGATTGTCGAGCTAGCGCGTGCCATTGAAGTCAACTCCAACACCCTGCATCGTTGGCGACGCGAGCACCTGGAAGGTCCTGGCAATGCCTTTCCTGGGAAAGGAAAGGCACGTTGGCCGATAGTGACCGACTCGAAGGGACAGGCCCTGCTAAGCAGAAGGGAGGAGGAGATCGTCTCGAAAGTGGCCGAAGGCAGGAGAAACCGGGAGATCGCTGAACTGCTGCATCTGAGTGAGCAGACTGTCAAGAATCATCTATTCCGAATCTTTGAGCGATTAGGCATTTCAAACCGAGCAGAACTTATCCTCTACGTGCACAGTCAGAAACCGCTGCGAATCACACCTTCCGCATGATGCGCTCGGCCCGATGAACAGCAGACGCCCCTATCAGCCCGTGGTGTAAGTCTAGATTCCTGAGTAAAAGTTAATGAAGTATCCACGAGGTCCATTCGTAGAATTCGCGTTTGGCGATAGGGACACGCAAGCAGCGCGAAAGGCAATAGGACATTTGGATTGCGCATGCGGAGTTGGCTTCTCCTCCGGGTCCTCCTTTTTATGAACGGCTGAACGAGCTGCTGGAAGCAGAACAGTTCGACCGGTTTGTCGAAGACGTCGCGAGCCTCCAGGGTGAATGCGATAACGAACCACCACGATGCGATTAAAGGCAAGTCGTGGCTCTGAGCGGTACCAGGCGATGAACTCCTCGATAGCATGCTCATAGACGCGGGGAGAAGACGATGAGGTTAGGCTGTTAAGGACGGCTGATTTGGCAGATCTGGATGTGCCAGCTACCATCAAGGCAACGAAGAGCGTGGCATCGAGTTCCGTTTGCCAACGCGGTACGAGAAAAACTCACCAAAGAACCCAATGTTCTCGGGCAGCCCTAACAATGGCTTTTATGAGCAGCTATCGCTGGCCGCCTATAAAGGCCGGTTTCAACTCGGCCGCGGTGGCAGTGACGTTGTTCTCCAGCACGTAAGAACCAGGGTGGGTGATGGCTGTGCAACGGGTAATGGGGGGTCTGCGCCCAAGCGATGCTGCTGGACAGGATAGAGGGATGCAGACAACGGCGATGTAGAGAAACACTTGACATGGTTTCATAAGCTCACCCTTTATACGGTTTCTATATTTCCATAAAACGTTAAAACCTTTACAAAAAGTTGACCGCCTGTAATGCGGCACCTCTCTTAAAATCGATTGGCATAACCAATTGATCGGGCTGAGTGACGGATTCTAGCTTGGTCTTCCGTTATACGGACTTAAGAGTAAGAGATCGTGATGTTCAGGCCGCCACCTCAAACAGGGTTCGCTCATGCTTGGACAAGAGGACAACACAACGATTCTCGTCGTTGCTTCCGATATTTCTATAGGTAGAGTTGTTAACCAAACTCTGCGTCACGCGGGTTACATGGTTGGTGATGTCCGAGACGCGACCAACTGGACTACGACCCCACTCGACGCACGGGTCGTAATCTTGATCGGTTCCGATCCGCACTGGATTGAGTATGCCTGCTCAACAATTAGGCGTATGTTCCCAAGCCCGTTACTTGTTGTAATGGGACCAGATGATTTTGCAACCAGAGTCAGGTTGTTCGAGATCGGGGTTGATGCCTACCTGGATGAGCCGTTTGCTCCGGCTGAGCTTTTAGGTAGAATCGCTTCTCTCATTCGGATGTAGAAGTACATCTAAATCGAATCGAAATTTTGTCAGATCGGGAATTGCTCTTGGCCAGCGACCTATGAGCCGGAGATACGGAATCATCCAGCGGAAAATCATCGCATATGTATCCAGACCCGACGCTTATGGTTCCATCAACGGACTTTGCCAGTTCATTTACGGCGACCAGTTCTATCTCCGCCCAACCAAGTCGTCGCCTCATTGGGGAATCTTACCACCGCTCCAGCGAAGCACCGCTTGGCCATCGTCCGTGCCGCCAAGCGCCTGCAGGCGACAGCCTTTCCCATTGGCTGGATGCGCGCCCATAGCGGGCAAGGCGGTCCCCTCTGGTTCTATCGTACCGACAACCCCCAATCCCGCCAGTGTGTCGAGTTGATGACCAGACCACGCCCCCTCAAAGACAGGTAAAGCCCTCCCAGACACTGGCGTCTGCTCCAGTTCGCCGTCGCAGCTTTCCTGATCCCCTAAAGCCATTCTCCTCCACAAAAACTGATCGCGCAGCTTCCAGAATTTCCGGCTACCCGTGTAGACAATTCACTGTGTGCCTATTTCACCAGAAACTGTTTGCGCCAAGGGAGACATCAGACTTCCGAGTAGTTGGTGATCCGCCAAGAGTCTCCGTGGAAAGCACCTAATGTAGAGCCCCGAATTATGAAGGTTGCCACAATTCGATGGGATTTCCCTCAGGCCCGTTCGTTCGACCGGTGTTCTCCTCATTTATGTTTCACCATCTGCCTGTAGACCATAGGGAGAAAACGCTGCGCGAGGTCTGGCGGGTTCTAGCATCCCCGCAGCTCTCTCCACCTACTTGATTTCGACCGACCGGATCAGCCGCCGGCGCGAAGCTTGGCCGCCAGAATTCATTCCAGTAAACACCTAAAAGGCAACGCCGAAAACCACATTCTCGGCCTCATGCAGCAGACCGGACTTGTCGGTGCGAAGAAGGTCATGGCCAGAACGATGCTCCTCGAGCTTCTGCGTATTGGCTACTACATAGCCACCGCATCTGACTTGCCGGGAGCACTCAGCTTAGTCCTCGTCGTGTAGTAATTGCTTTGGCGCTGGCACGGTTCAGGGTCAATACCGCGGACAGCCGCTAGGTGAGTCGATCCAAGGCTGGTACTGAATCGCAAACATCGTCGCATAGGCCTTCCAGCTGGGCCGAGTCACATGATTTCTACGGCAGCGAATTCTGCTTCAATCTCAGCATGAGCGGTTCGGAATTCAAGAACACTTGCCCCTGTCGGAGAGCAGCCTGCTGCTCCACTGGATCGTCCGCTGCCACAAGTTTTTCGGCGACGTTACGGGGAAGCACCACGGCAAGGTTTTCCGGGACCTCCCAGCGAACGCCGAGCACACGGGCAAGTACATAGTGAGAGACTTCAATCGCGTATCCCTGAATTTGTGGATCGTTCTTGAATTGCGCTACGGCTATCTTAAGGACCGGAAGTATGACCTCCTCGAATGTCAGCCGGGCACGTTCCGGCTTATTCACTCGAATATGGGAATATGCAGCGTAGTAGTTGCCTGTGATCTCCAGAACGGTGTTGGTACCCAAATGGGCGATGCGGACGGAGTGCTGGCTCGCGCAAGGCGCCTCTGCGGGCGCAGCCAATTCGGTGGTCAGACAGAAGCGGTAGCGAAAAGGGTGCGAGTTCAATTGTGCGCTTAGAGCTTCGAGCTTTTGTCGGTATTTTTC
>JBPYDQ010000159.1:0-2409 GCA_051986135.1 Terriglobales bacterium
GTGAACGGATCGATCATCGTCCTCCACGCAAGGTGAAATTTTTGTTTCGCGTTCAGGGGAACCGCATCGGGCACATAGCTGGCGTAGAAATTCGGCACGATTGCCAGCACGCGCTGCTTTTCCTGAGCGGCAATCTGCGTTGCAGCGATCTGATCACGTGGCATTACTTTGACCGTGGTGATGTTCTCGGCTATCGCCAGCTGGATCTGGGGTGCAAGAAAGCTCTCTTGCGAATGCACAATTCCCGTCAACGTCTGCGCGGCAAATCCTGGTGCCGTCACAGTGATTTCAAACGCACCTGGTGCGACGGCGTCAAAGGAGAATTGCCCGTCGCCTCCCGATACGGTCTCGCGCTCCGCATACCCCCCTCCGCAGGTCAGCATCACGACCGCGCCGGCAACAGGCGAACTCGACGGATCCACTACAGTGCCGCTGATGGATCCTGGCTGCTCCGGCCGCTCCTGATTGTCTTGCAGACCGCCGAGCTCCCCATTGTGCGGTTCAAGTTGCTGCGCGGGTGCTTCCGAGGGCTGCTGATCGGACTCCTCTGTTTGAGCCCAAGTGTGACTCGAAGCGGTGAAGATCAGAGCAACGATGCCCGGCAGTAGAAGCGAGCGGAAGGTTCGCTTCGTTGCCCGCTGCCGCAAAGCTGTCTTTTTGGAATACTTCCCCGAGGACTTCACGCTGCCCCGATTCCGAAAAACTAGGTGCGGTAACCTGCGAGTTACGTTTGTACCAGGACGGCTGGACTTACAAAGATTTCAGTCGGATCTTTGCTTTTGGACTAAGCGCACCCACAGAATCTGTCATCTGGATAGGCATTGCGAAGCTGTTAGTTCTGCCAGGTAATTCATCGAAGAGACGTAAAGAAAGTTGCCCAATTCGGACCACGGGTAATGCCAGCCGAAGGGCCACACTTTCGACCATCAGTTTCTGGACGAATCTGGAGGACCCAGCCACTGACACTGCCTTTTTCGACGAATTCCCTTCTTCGACAAATGCCGTTTGTGAGGACTCCAATTAAAGTCATAGCCTGAGATAAGCCTGTCACTTGTCCTAGTCTCGCCCAATAAGACAAAAGACGTAGTGTATCTTCGGCCAGGTTTAAGAACTAATCGGAGCGAACAATGGCGTATAGAAATATGGCAACTCAACCCGTAAAGGCGGTTTTAGTGGCGTTTCTCTCGCTACCTTTGTTCGGAATGCCACAGGCGCCTTCGCAGCCGTCACCGCCCGTTGCTGAGCCCAACACCACGCGGTCCACAGAGGATTCCAGCGTGCAGAATCAGGTTTCGCGCGGTGATTCACAACCTTCGGAAAAGAACACTAACGACAATCGAGAGGACCGCAATAAAGCGGGCACATCGGACGCTTCCGCGCCAGAAACTCCAGTGGACAGGGCACAAACTCCGATTCCGCAAAAGGATCATCCCAACGTTAAACGGGGATCCAAGGCAGATGTAGACGCCATCGGCAACCGCGGAGTCGGGAACGGAGTTAATTTCTACTCCCTGGAGCGTGAAATTGCGTTGGGCAAGAGCCTCGCCCAGGAGGTAGAGGGATCGTCGAAATTGACCGATGATCCGGTTGTCACTGAATACGTTAACCGCATAGGACAGAACTTGGTGCGCAACTCGGATGCGAAGGTTCCCTTCACGATCAAAGTGATTGAATCGGATGTCGTCAATGCGTTTGCCTTGCCAGGTGGATTCTTCTATGTGAATAGCGGCCTGATCCTGCGAGCCGATACGGAGGCGGAAATGGCAGCTGTCATGGCGCACGAGATCGCTCATGTCGCCGCACGGCACGGCACGAAGGACGCCACGAAAAGCGAACTGGCGCAACTCGCGATGATTCCGCTGATCATGCTGGGTCCGGGTGGTTGGGCGGGCTATGGGCTCTACCAGGGACTCAACTTCGCTATTCCAATGTCATTCCTAAAATTTTCGCGACAGCACGAATACGAGGCCGATTACCTTGGAGTGGAATATATGTATGCGGCCGGTTATGACCCAAATGCTTTTGTGGCGTTTTTCGAAAAGGTCGAAACTGAGGAGAAACGTCAGCCTGGGACTGTGCCGAAGTTCTTCTCCACTCATCCACCTACGCCTGACCGAGTTGTCGCCGTCCAGAAAGAGATTGGGAACGTGTTGCCGGCGCGAAAGCAATACATTGTGACCACGTCAGAGTTCGATGCTGTTAAGGCGCGGCTACAAGGGATCGAAAACCGGAAGAGGCTACAAGGGAATAAGGGAAGCAGGGGCAAGCCTTCACTGCGCATTCGCACCGAGCGTGGACAGTCTGGGGGGGGCCAGGATGGGCAGAAACCTAGCGCGCAGAGTGGTGACGATTCTTCCAAAGATCCGGACCGGCCAACACTGAAGAGGCGACCGGAAGACGCTCCGAACA
>JBPYDQ010000160.1:0-6274 GCA_051986135.1 Terriglobales bacterium
ACAGGTGCTTGGAATGTGGCAAAGGATGGAAGCGGGAAGAACTCAAATACACTGGCGCGCTGTTTCACGATTTCCGGCGCACAGCTGCCAGGAATCTTGTGCGGGCTGGCGTTCCGGTGCCCGTGGCCATGAAGATTACGGGGCATCGCACTGATTCGATGTTCAGGCGCTATGCCATCGTGAATGAAGATCAAAAGCGGGAAGCACTGGCGAAGACTCAGGCTTACTTGGCCCATGGGCAGAGCGAAAATTCATTCCCCTGACGTTAGGCAGAAAAATAGAACGCGCATAATTCACGCATAGTACGAGGGCCTGCCGAGAGGTGGCAGGCCCTAAATTATTGAAAACTATGGCGCGCCCTGAGAGATTCGAACTCCCGACCTTCTGGTTCGTAGCCAGACGCTCTATCCAACTGAGCTAAGGGCGCTAGAAGCAGTAAATTCGGATTACCCGCTCGATATCGACCGCTCACAACCTGCTGGGTCAGAGCCAGACGGTTGATAAATCGAGATTACCACAGAATTATTCTACCCCCAGGGCAAACCTGAGGCACGGATCTACCGTATTCCTTCCGACCCCTTTTGGACTGCCGCAGCATGGTCGGTCTCTGCAACCTGGAACAGCACATTTGGGACTAGAATTACGAGCTGCGCGATCTTGTCCCCGACGTCGATCTTGTAGCCGACCACCGCATTGTTCTGCTTGCACAGCTCGCGTTCATGTCAAGCGCCGGCATCACCATGATCTCGCCCGATACCCTGCGTCTAGCCTCAGGCGCAGTAGATTCCTTTGGCTGCCTCGAAGAGCGACCCCGGATGAGAGTGCCACGCACAGGATGAAACTCCACAGCCATACCAGGTCTAACCCCAAACCCTCCGGCAGCTGGAGTTCTGGTTCTCGAGCGTAAGGCGGTCTCCAAGGCCGGCGCCTGGGTGCACTGCCGTGGGCGCTTGCGCGGTCGGATAGTTGATATTTTTGTTGCACCCTCGAGCGCATGCAGTATCTAAACAGGCATCGACCGTACAGGTGACTCTAAGCCATTTCTGACGTCTAATAAGGGAAGCTCGACTGAGCTGACCACGATGTTCGCCTCTGTTACGCCGATGCACCCGATCAGGCGGCGCTTCGCGCTGCATGCGTCAGTCATTGTGCACTGTGCATTTCTGGCGTGGGTCGTGCATAGTCCGCGGCCCATCTTCGTGGCTCCCGCTTCTGTCGCCCGGGGGGAGGGCGGTACTCGGGTGACCCGTGTCTATTGGCCGGGACGGCCGCTCGATTCCGGCCCAGGCGAATTCGACCTGTCGGCACCCGTGTCGCTGCAGCATCGGCATAAAGAGGCGCGGCTGGAATGGGCGCAACCGCCTAAGGCAGGCAAGGGGCGAACACTTCCTCCTCCTCATGTCGCGCAGGACGAAACTGCAAAGGAAAACAACACCGGGTCCTCGACCGGCTCACGCTACGGTTCCGTGACACAAGGACAATTATCCGGTGCGGATGTACGCCCGGCTCTGCCCATCCGGGGTTCGGATCCCCAGGTCTACCCTGGGGAATTGCGCGAGGAAGGAGACGTGATCGTCGAGATCACGATTGATGAGGCAGGCAACATCATTGACAAGAAATTGCTCCGGAGCATAAATCCCGCCATTGATCAAAGGGTTCTGGTTGCGCTTGAGAGTTGGCGCTTTCATCCCGCCACGCGCGACGGCGTCCCCATCCCATCAAAACAGGACGTTCATTACCATTTCAAGCCAAGCTGAGCGGTTCGGCCTGCTGCAGGCTATCGAATTTCGCGGTCACGACCTAGAAAAATTCACCCACGATCCGCTCGCATAATCGCCACGCTTCCCTCCGGTCCACCGTCAGCCATCTCGGACCATCGAACGAAGACAGCAAGCCGTGAAGTGAGGATGCGGCTGGGAGGCACCCGGTAGAAAACAACTCTGGCCGGACCTGTTGGAAATCCGACCGCAACCCCGAAGACGCCGTTATGAAGACGGCAAAAAGGAGGCCAAATGGCGTAAACAATAGTGAAGCTCTATCTAGCCAGACCTCTGATTCGAAATCCGTGTAAGGCTGCGACAGCCAGCAGCATTAACGAAACCGAGGCAAACTCCAGCTGGAGCCGATCCAGAACTTCGTCCTTAGGGCTCCTGAGCGTAGCAAAACCGCTGGAAGCAAATTGCGGTATTCAATCTTGGTCATGATCAAAGCCACAAGGAGCGCCAACGGACAGATACTTACCTCGAAGCTGGGTTGCACCGTTAGGGCGATTTGTCATAAGCCTTGCTAGTGGACTGGACCGGCAACCGGACGGAAAGAGTCGCAATCAGCGCCTTAGTACCCCAAATGCAGCCGCCTAGAAGACCGGTAGCACCATCGTGTCCGGATTCGCTTGGGGAGTGACAGGAATTTTGCGAGGAAACTCGTCGCTGACTCCGTTCGGATTAGAGTTCATACGGAGTTGGTCGTAAGCTGATTCGCAAGTTTAGTTCCAGTTTTTATCGGAGCATCATGGCCAACACTTTGACCAGACGCCAGCTTGACAACTGACTGCATGGAACATGAGAATTCGCAATCTTCCGATCTCTGTGGCGGTGTAGCATGCAGCGTTACATTGCAGTTCTAGTCGGCTCAGTTCTGCTGATTCCGGCAATGGCCCAGGACCGTTCTCACGCCCGATCGATGGTGATTACCCGCTACGGGATTGTCGCTACCAGCTATGCTTTAGCCTCGCAAGCCGGCGCTCAGGTGCTGGCCCGCGGTGGTTCCGCCGCTGATGCTGCCATCGCCGCGAACGCAGTGCTGGGAGTGGCAGAGCCCATGATGAACGGCATGGGTGGCGACTTGTTCGCCATCTACTGGGATGCGAAGAGCGGGAAGCTTTACGGGCTGAACTCAAGCGGCTGGGCACCAAAGGGGCTTACGATCGAACATCTCAAGGCGAAGGCTCTTTCGAAGATGCCGGAATACGGCATCGATACAGTGACTGTGCCAGGGGCCGTGGCAGGATGGAACGCTCTGCATCAGCGCTTTGGACGTATGGCCTGGAGAGAGATTTTTCAGCCCGCGATCTTCTACGCGGAGAGTGGTTACCCAGTCCCGGAACTGATTCAGGCCTTCTGGGCTGATGCAGACACCGTGTTACGGCAACCGACTGTGCTTCTTCCCCACGGCAAAGCTCCTGTGCTCGGCGATGTATTTCATAACCAAGAGGTCGGGAAGGCGCTGCGCCTGGTTGCCGATGGTGGCTCGCGGGCGTTCTACGAAGGCGAGATTGCGCAAGCTATCGTCAGCACCTCGCAAGCGCTCGGCGGTACCCTGGCGGCGGACGATTTGGCGCAGTTCTCTCCGGAGTGGGTCGAGCCCATCTCGACGACCTATCGCGGCTGGACGGTTTATGAGCTTCCACCTAATGGCCAGGGCATGGCGGCGCTCGAGATGCTCAATATTATGGAGACGACTCCTCCCTCAGTGGAAGGCCCGCTGAGTGTTGCCGAATTGCACAAAAAGATCGAAGCCATGAAGCTGGCCTATTCCGATCTGTATAGGTACAACGCTGATCCGCGCTTCGCCAAAGTACCGGTCAAAGGCTTGTTATCCAAGGACTACGCGCAACAGCGTTCCAAGCTGATCGTTTGGAACAAAGCGAATTGCGAGGTGTCCGCTGGCGAGCCACCCACCAGTGAAACCACATATCTCAGCGTGGTTGACCGCGACGGGAACATTGCCTCGCTGATCCAGAGCAACTACGCCTCGTTTGGATCCGGCATTACGGTGCGCGGGATGGGGTTTGTGTTGCAGGATCGCGGTGCATTGTTCTCGCTCGATCGATCACATCCGAATGCTCTGGCCCCGCGCAAGCGACCGTTTCACACTATCATCCCGGCATTCATGGAACGAGGTAACCAGCACATCGGTTTCGGCATAATGGGCGGGCCCAATCAACCCTTAGCTCATGCTCAATTCGTTTCGAACGTTGTCGATTACGGCATGAACATCCAGGCGGCACTGGAAACGGCACGCTTTACCGTCAGTCCCCAGCGGGGCTGCCACATCATCATTGAATCGCGAGTCAATCCCGAGGTGCGCGATAAACTCTCCGCCATGGGCCACCAGCTAAAAGTCGAACGAGAATATTCGACGTCGATGGGACGAGGGCAAGCCGTGCTGCACGATTCGGCCGGGAGGGTGAACTACGGCGCCTCGGACGCTCGCGCTGACGGGTCGGCGGAGCCAGAACCGCCTCCCATTCCCTGGTAGGTGGTCTTAGTTCAAAAGGATCTGCGAAACAATATAGATTCCGTAAGCGATTTTGCCGGAGCACACTTGCCCGATTCCAACTCCCAAGCTGACAAAACCCTGGGCATGCTTGAACCCATATCCCGGCGCGATTTCCTGAATTCCACCTTGCTGGCCTCCGGTGGGATGCTCTTGAGCTCTCTTTCGCCGCTCGAGCTGCTGCAGGCTCAGGAAGACTGGACGGGCTACGGCGGAATCGGCGATTACAGCAGCTCCAATGGCAATACCTGGGATGTAGTGCTTGCCGGCCACCAGATCCGCGACGGCATGTTCGACACTCTTCCAGCGAACCTGGTTGATACAGGCGAGACTTACGACTGTGTTGTAGTTGGCGGCGGCATTAGCGGACTCGCGGCCGCCCTTTTCTTTCGTCGGCTAGGCGGCGGGGACAAGACCTGCCTGGTGCTCGATAATCACCCCATCTTTGGAGGCGAAGCCAAACAAAACGAATTTGTGGTGGACGGACAACACCTCACCGCTCACCAGGGCTCCGCATTTTTTCCGGTGCCCTTTCCGCACAGCTTTATCGCGCGGTTTTACGAGTCGATCGGTCTGCCCTCGCCGCGGCTGGAATATCAGAAGTGGGCGGGGCCATCAACGGAAATGACGCTCCCGACGACGCCTTATCCAGATACGGGCAGGACCTATGGCTTTTACTTTGGCGCAAAGTTCGGACAGAAACCGGGGATCTGGTTAGTGGACCCCTGGGGCAAACAGCTCGTGGGAGCGCCCATTCCTGCGCAGGCAATGGCCGAGCTTCTCAAATGGCATGGCGGTGACCCAAATTTCCGGAAGCCGCAGTATGAGGGCGATGAAATCTCGCGGCAGCTCGATTCGATCACCCTAGAGGATCATTTGATGACGCGTTTCGGGATCAGCCGCGACACCGTTCGCGCCTACTTGTCCCCGGTCGAGGGCGGCGGATCGGGGCTCGGGCCGGACGCGCTTTCCGCCTATGCCGATTACGCCGCCGACCTGCTTCATCCTATGGACGACAGCGACGCCACCGGGGCACAGATGTTTCCGGGCGGCAATACCGGATTCGCTCGCCTGATAACCAAGACCTTACTTCCCGACTCGATTCCCGGCCCGCCCACGGTTGAGGCGGTTTGCCGCAACCGGGTGAACTCTGCGGCGCTGGATCAAAGAAACTCATCCACGCGCATCCGGCTTAATTCCGCTGCAGTTTGGGTACAACACGAAGGCCCACCGAACAGCGCGCAATTTGTGATCGTGGCTTACACGCAAGGCGGTAGGGTTTACCGGGTCAAGGCACGCACCGCGGTGATGGCAGGCGGCAATTGGACGACCCGCCATATCGTTCGTGACCTGCCTGAGTCACACGCCGCAGCCTACGATCAGTTCTACCGCTCGCCGTGTCTTATGGCCAATGTGGCGTGTCGCAACTGGCGGTTCCTCTACAAAATGGGCATCAGCGGCTGCCGCTGGTTTGAGGGCATAGGAAACTATCTGGAGGTGCGGAAGATCGCAACTTTGGGTTCCGACTCGCGCACAATTTCACCGGATTCACCGGTTGTGCTTACTCTCAAAATTCTTTACACCTACCCGGGATTGACAACCGCCGCGCAAGGACACAAGGGTCGAGCTGAAATGATTTCAACGTCCTTTCGCGCGTACGAGGGTCGGATTCGCCAACAGCTCACGGAAATGTTTGAACGGGCGGGTTTTGACGCCAGACGGGATATCGCGGGGATCATTCTGAACCGCTGGGGACATGCTTATTTGAATCCTCAGCCTGGATTCTTTTTTGGGCACGGCGGAAAGCCGGCTGCTCGCCAGGTGCTGCGTGCCGGGCCCTTCGGCCGCATTGCGTTTGCCAACACCGATCTGGCGGGAATTATGGACCATCGCTGTTCCATCCAAGAGGCACATCGGGCGGTAGAGCAGTTGCTGGACCAAGTGCTCGCCGACTAACGGAGCCCAGCGGCACGCGCACAACAAGTTGTTTCATCTC
>JBPYDQ010000161.1:0-3697 GCA_051986135.1 Terriglobales bacterium
TCTATCGCTTGTTTGAAACCTTGGGCCGTGTCGGATTGAGAAAGATTTACCGCTGCTTGTACGCTCGCCAGCAAGTTTCTGGTTCGGTGTTCTGCTTCCCGGGCCAAAGTAGCTATCCGTTCCTGACCGCGTTTCTGTTCGGTAATATCCCTGGCAATTTTCGATGCACCTACGATCTTGCCTTCAGCATTTCTGACGGGAGAAACCGTCAGTGAAACTACAATCATGCTCCCATGCTTGCGCTGCCGGACAGTCTCGAAATGCTCGATGCGCTCCCCGCGCCTAATGCGGGTTAGAATTAGACGTTCTTCATCGAGGCGATCCGGTGGGATCACTATTGTGATGGGTTGGCCGATCGCTTCTTCAGCAGTGTAGCCGAACACACGCTCCGCACCCCTATTCCAGCTTGTGATAACGCCATCCAGGTTCTTGCTTACGATCGCGTCGTCACTGGACTCGACGATGGACGCGAGATAGCGCAATCGCTGCTCTGTTTCGTGAAGCTCGGCTTCTATCCGCTTGCGCTCGGTGATATCGATTCCTGTGGGATGCAGAAACGCAACTGTGCCCAATCGGTTGCGGATCGGGTGCATCGCAAAGTCCACGATGCGCTCGCTACCGTCCGCCACCCAGTAGCGGAGCTCTTCGCGAAAAACGTGCCCCGCGGCAGCCTGCTCGGTCGCGACACGAATCCTCGCTTTCATCTCCTCGGAGCCGCGCCACCACGGCGTATCCCAAAAAGGACGACCCAAGACTTGCTCTCGTGTATACCCGCACTGTTGCAGAGACAGGTTGTTCGCTTCGAGTAAGTAGCCACGCAGATCCATGATACCGGCGAATATACCGGACTGGTTGAAAACTGCACTGTAAACGGCACTGGTGGTAACGTCGCGATTCACCTCAAGCACGATGTCACCGCCGATTAACTGCATCCGGCTGTCCACAATGACTTCGCGGCCATCCTTGCAGATATGGCGTGGTTCACCAGACCAGTAATGTTCCTTCTGAAGCCCTGAACGCAGCTCGGTAAATTCGACCGGAAACTTAGTTTGCAGCAGAGAATGGCTGACGCGCCCGACCGCCTCACCCGTAGAAAACCCGTAAAGCCGTTCGGCGCCTGAGTTCCAGAACTCAATCGGTCCATCCAGACGCCACGCGAACATAGGCTCATAAGACAAAGTAAGCAGACTCGCTAAGTCTGCACCTTCGGTGTCCGCTTCCATCTTGATTGAAGCGGCATGGTTACTCATTGCTCAAACCTTGGATTCCCTTAACGTTGTACGGTGGGACAATACCAAGCATCTGCCGCCTATACGCCACGCGCAACAGGAAATTGCTGAGCACAATGTACGGGAACCACTAACCTTGTAGCAGCTCGCGCAGGGCGGTTTCGATTTGGGAAGGTAGGTAGGGTTTAGGAAGAAACCGAGCACCGTTTGGCAGCTCAGATTGAATAACGTTCCTCTTTCCAGACGTCACCAGCAGCGCCACGGGAGGCCAACGGTTCCTGATCACCTTAGCTAGCTTCAGTCCGTCCATCTGCCCTGGCATCTGAACGTCCGTGAAGACTGCCCATATATCACTTCGTGTTTCCAACGCATTGATAGCCTCGTCAGCATTGCGAGCGGCAACGGCCTCAAACCCGCTTTCCTGGATGATTACCACGGCGTTCATGCGGACCAAGAGTTCATCCTCCACCACGAGCACGACCGGCCTGCGGTCGCGTGCCGTTTCGCTCATCTCTGACCCACTGGAATTTGCAATCGCCAAGACACACATTGACCTCCAACCTCGAATAACCGCGCGGGTTCCTGGCGCACTCTTTCCAAAGACGGCCGGGTGTGATTTTTCTCAGAACGATTAACGAGCAGGAATCGCGGGCGTCATCCGGTAAATCACAACAAAAGGCTGTAGATGGTTACGATTGTCGCGTACCACCCCACCACACGTGCGTTCACGTCGGAGGAAGCTCCAGCCGGAGCCGCGGAGCCGGAACTCTCAATCGAAGCGTTGCAGCTCAGAGTGAGGCAACAAGAGCTTCTCTCGGACTACGGAGTACTTGCCCTTAGGGGAACACCGTTTCCGCAATTGCTGGATCAGGCCGCGCGTGTCGTAGCGGAAGGATTAAAGGCAGAATTTGCGAAAGTTCTAAAATATATGCCCGAGGAAAAAAGATTCCTCGTCTGTGCCGGCGTGGGCTGGGACCCGGGAGTCGTCGGGACCGCCACGATCGGTGCTGACACGGAATCCCCTGCGGGCTACGCACTGCGAACCGGCAAAGCCGTAATCTCAAATCATTTGGATATTGAAGAACGTTTCCGGACTCCTGAGCTACTCCTGCAATACGGCATCCGGAGAGCCATGAATGTCATCCTCGAGGGGGATGGCACCCCATTCGGTGTGCTTGAGGTCGATAGTCGGTCGGAGGGAGAGTTTCGTCAAAGCGACATCGTGTTTCTTCAAGGTGTTGCCAACATTCTCGGCATGGCAATCGAACGTCAGCGCATGGAAGCGAACTTGCGCGACGCACTCGACCGCCAGCAGCTGCTGCATCGGGAAGCGAACCATCGCGTCAATAACAGTCTGCAAATTGTCGCGGCGATGCTACACCTGCAGTCCTCGAACGCAGAAAACCCAGATCTTCGTCATGAGCTCCGCGAAGCGGGCAGCAGAATCGCGGCCGTGGCTCGTGCACATCAAAAGCTATATAGCAGTAACCGAATAGATAGCCTCGATCTGGGAGTTTATTTGACTGATGTTTGTAAAGATCTCAATGCATCGATACCCGATTGTGAAATCAACTTTAATGCTGAAGAAGGAATAATCACGGCGACCGACCGCGCGGTCGCCGTTGCTCTCCTCGTAAATGAATTAGTCAGTAACGCCATGAAGCATGCCTACCCAGGCGCGGGGTGTAGGATTTGGGTGACATTGTCCCGTAGTGCCGATGCGACGATTCTAATAACAGTAAGGGATGAGGGTATTGGTCTTCCTGCAGACTTTGATCTGAAAACCGGACGTCGATTGGGAATGCGCCTCGTGAACGCATTCACAAAGCAATTACAAGGAAACCTACAAATCGCGCGCAGAAATCCAGGCACCGAATTTGTTCTCGCTATACCCGCAACCGGGAGCGGGAGCCGACCGGTCATTACGTGAGGAGACCGAGCTAGGCGGTTCCTGGGCGTGCGATGTCCTGGCCCAATCTCAAATATGACACGAACCTCGGCGGATACCGCGTTGGGGTCACGCAAGATCAGCTAAAAGGCGCGCCTAAATACAACCCGCGACACGGATTGGGACTGGTCCAACCGCGACCGCGAGGTCTACTTGAACAATCGTCAGCGTAACGCGCCGGGTCACCCCGGGGCCATTTATCTCGAAGCACCCACGACGTCACCAAGCTGCCGGAGCTATTGCTCAAGCGGGTTAGGAGAACTCGACCAGGTGTCAGGGGCCGCCCAGGACCTCTATGGTCAGACTGCGGACGCCGCACGCGACACTGCTGCGAACCTCGACAAATGGCTACGCGCCGCAATCGAGACCCAGCCCTACACAACAGCAATCGTGGCGCTCGGCATCGGCTGGCTCCTTGGTAGGATGCGCAGGCCGTTCTGATTGCAGCGCCAGACGTCCTCCCGACCAGCAGCGTCGTCTATAGGCCGCCGCGGCCGAACCCGCCGCGCAGGCCGTGGGT
>JBPYDQ010000162.1:0-3447 GCA_051986135.1 Terriglobales bacterium
ACCTTTCCATAATGACCGACCACGCGATTGTGGGTGGCCTTAAAGAACAGTTCGGGACGTTCGGCACTGTAAACGCGGTCGTAGAAATTCCCTCCACCCGCTGATTTCGATTCCTCCATACGGGCATCCCGACTGCGAAAGTAGGTCACGCCCGCCGCCCACACTTCCTGGCTGCCAATGGGAGCGAGAAGATTAGACGGATTCGCCAGTGGGTTCTGGGAGAGCGCAGGCGACCCGTTGATCAATTTCATCAGGTGAGCCTGAAGATCGTCACGAGTAACCAGCTCATCCCAGGAGCCGCCCTCAATGGAATAAAATGCGCCACTTTGCTCGACAAAACAACTGTCATTTGTGCGGTAGAGTTTCATTTGTTTTCAGGAATTTTGCAGGAATTCGATTACTGCCGCGAAATCCTGATCGCCGTAACCCTTGGCTATAGCTTGCCTGAAAATCTCCTCTGCGGTGGCCGCGGTGCGCAGCTCGGCTCCGCATCGTTGCCCTTCTGCTGCCGCATAACTCAGGTCTTTAGCCATCAGGCGCAACAAAAAGTTCGGCGTGAAATCTCTGGCAGTTGCGCGAGCAGCGATGGCTTTCAGAAGAGGACTGCCCGGCGCACCATTTGTCAGGATGGAAAGAGCTTTGTCGCGATCCAAACTGCTTTTGCCAATAAGGGAAACGGCCTCCGCTAAAGATGCAGCTTGTGTCCCGCACAGAAAATTATTGATGAGTTTCAGAAATGCGCCGCTTCCGGTCGGACCAAGATGAACGATTTCTCGACTCATTGCCGCGAGCGCAGATCTGACTTTGTTAAGCGCTTTGGCCGAGCCTCCCACTAAAAAAAGCAATTCGCCGGCTGTAGCATGGGATTTTGTGCCAGTTACGGGAGCGTCCAACAATTCACAGCCACGTTGTGTCGCTGCCGCCGCTAATTCGGAAATCCAGCCGACGCTGAGGGTGCTAGCTTCTACGAGAATAGCTCCTCGCACGACACCTGCGAGCGCGCCGTTCTCACCGAGCCAAACGGCGCGGGAGGCATTGTCATCCGCAACCATACCGATGACGATTTCGGCTCCAGATGCCGCTTCTCGAGGAGAGTTGGCCGCAGTGGCCCCGGCACGGATGAAGGGTTTTGTTTTTTCAGCGTTGCGGTTGTAAACGGTCAGGGGGAAATTGGCAAAAAGCAGGCGGCCGGCCATCCCCGATCCCATAATTCCCAATCCGAGGAGTGCTACCCGGGGCTTGACTGTTGATTCGCTCACTTTGTTTCCCTTTGACGGGCGCCCAGGGATACAGACCGGTCTGAAGACCGGCCGCCACTGGTGCAAATTGCCAAATCCAAGAATGCTCCAGCTCTAACGTCCTGACAGCGGAGTGGCCATGATCAAGGCCGGCGCTGCCGTCCCTATTTCTATTGTATTCCGGAGTGGACGACCGAAGTTCTCGAATTGAATCTCTACCGTATCACCGTGAATCAAACGGACGCCGTCGCCGAAGCTCAGACAATCGGCACCCAAAAAGTGGACATGAATGTCTCCGGGGCGGCGATGAGCCTCGTACTTGAAATGGTGGTGCTCGATATTTTGAAGGCTATGGCACATTTCCGCTTCGCCTGTGCGGATTCCTTTCGACCAAAGGATGCTGCCTGTGCGTTCAATCCTCACTTCTCCGGAAATGGCGTCGAACGCAGGATCGATTACCAGTTCTGGACCGAGGGAGCATGTACGCAGTTTGGATCCTGCAAGATTTAGATAATTCTTTTTCTCGAATAGGTGGTCGGAGAATTCGTTTCCTGCGGACATCCCCAGGCGTCGAGGCTGACCACTTGCATCAATGAGATAGACTCCCGTAATCTCAGCTTCTTCACCTCCGTCTTCCGCATGGGCTGGCACTTCGAGCGGTTGATGGTGCGCGCGCAGGATGGCTCCTGTGCCTTTGTAAAACCATTCGGGAGGAGTGCCGATTTTTCCTTTTGCCGGGCGACCTCCGTCCACTCCCCACCGAAACATTTTCATACTGTCAGTAAGTTCCTGTTCTTGATTGGTGTGCATCTGTTGGCGATCTCGAGCGCTACCCAGATGTGTGAGTCCAGTGCCGGAAACCAAGCAGCGAGAAGGCTCCTCCGGGTGGTCCATTGCAGGGAGAATGCGCCAGTCGGAGCGGTGCGCGTAAATCGGATCGTACTCGAAAAGCTCTTTCGTGGCTCTTTTGTTTATTGCATCGGCCAGGCTAGCTCCTGTACTGAGAGCGTCCTGAGCAAGATGATAGATTGAACTGCAATCTCGCAGTAAACGCAGGTGTGGTTCTTCCACGATCGCAACTCTGCGGGTGCTGGCCTGTTGGATTTGGATTAACCGGGTCATGACTTCATGTCGGCGGCAATGTCATTCGATAACTTCGCATTTCTCCAGCGCTTGTTCATTGATCGTCAGGCCCAAGCCAGGAAGACTCTCGTCCAGGTCGACGAAACCATCTTTGGCTTGTGGTTCGCCATTGAAGATATACCAGAACAATTCGTTTCCCACCTCGACGTCCACGATCGGGAAGTATTCAGCCATCGGTGAATTTAGGCTAGCCATTACGACGTGATAGTTGTGCAGTTGTCCGGCGTGAGGAATGACCGGAACAGAGAAACATTCCGCCAGAGCGGCGATTTTACGGGCCTGCGTGATGCCACCAACACGATTGGTATCAAACTGAATGTAGTCTACGGCACGCGCTTCGAGCAGCTCTCGGAAACCGTACTGCGTGAATTCGTGCTCGCCCCCCGCGATGGGGATTCGTCCGTACGATTTTAGTTCCGCATAACCTCGGATGTCGTCGGGGATTACGGGTTCTTCCAGCCATCTCAGGTGAAACGGTTCCAGAAGCGGCAGCATCCGCTTGGCGTAGTCGAGAGTCCAGCCCATGTACGCATCCGCCATTACGTCGATGCTGTCGCCTACAGTTTCGCGCACCGCGCGAACCAGATCCACATTGCGCTGCATTCCTGCTGCACCATCAGTTGGTCCCCAACCGAAACGCAGCTTCATTGCTTTGTAGCCTTCGTCTTTGTAGCGCTTGGCTTCCGCAGCCAATTCATTCAGGGCAACGCTATAGAGACGGCTGGCGTAGACGGGTATGCGCGGTTTCGTTCGCCCTCCAAGCAGACGATAGACTGGTTCCTTCGTGCATTTCCCAAGAAGATCCCAAAGCGCAATGTCCACCGCGCTGATTGCTGTCATGCCGATTCCTTTGCGACCGAACGCCATCGTCTTGCGGTACATTTTTTGCCAAAGTAATTCGATGTCCCATGGCTCTGCGCCAATAAGCAGCGATCTCAAATAAAGATCGATCGTTTGCTTGGTAACTTGCGGCGCCAAGGCCGCATTCCCAATGCCGACGTGACCGCTATCAGTAAAAATTTCGACGATCAGCCAGCCGTGAAACGTGAATGTCTGCATGGAAGCT
>JBPYDQ010000163.1:0-3352 GCA_051986135.1 Terriglobales bacterium
GAGATCGAAGATTACGAATATAAGAAGCTACTGGAACGAAAGAAAGCTCAAGACAAATACGAAGAGGAAGTGCGCCTCGCCGAAAAGAAAAATCAAGAACGGCAAGAGACTCTAGAGAAAGGTTGGCAGCAACGCGAAGCAGCACTAAAGGAGCACGAGGAGGAGCTTGTGCGATTGCGAAAGGACGCGGAGAGCTTTCCCGCGCGCCTTCGCAGCGAAGCAGACGATGCAGCGTCGCGGGCCCGGCAGGAGACCGGAGCGAGGTTCGAGCAGGAGTTGCTTGTTCTGAAGAAGGATGCCGAGAGCGAAAAACGACTTGCTGAACTACGGATTAGAGCATTGGAAGAGACTGTGGCACACCAGGCTGCTCAGATTGCGACTCTTGAAAAGTATCTGGCCGAGGCCAAGCAACAAGTCCAAGACATCGCCGTCAAGGCCATAGAAGGAGCTT
This sequence comes from Terriglobales bacterium, assembly GCA_051986135.1. Classification (GTDB taxonomy): domain Bacteria; phylum Acidobacteriota; class Terriglobia; order Terriglobales; family Acidobacteriaceae; genus Gp1-AA122. The sequence goes on from JBPYDQ010000163.1 coordinate 452, forward strand.
CGGGAGCAAAAGCCCTCGCGCATATTAATCAGATCGCAATGGAGCAGGCAAAGACGCGGCCGCAGGGATAGCCATCTCTCGGGACCATGGACAATCTAGATAAAACCCATGCTCTCCACAGCATGGCCGATTGCTGTTGGATGACCGTCAAACTGTTGCACTTCGGGCGTGCATTTTCTCGCGCGTCCTGAAAACGTGATCGAGGCCCGACCGAGACGGCATGCAGGTTATTCCTGTGTCTCACTCCCAGATCACATTAAGGTCATAAACTTCGCAGGGTCTCGAAGAAGAAGAAGAAGAAGATTAAAAACCGTAGGTTAGGACAGTAGGGTCCAATCCTGAAGGCTGGTGTCGGCGGTTCAACTCCGCCCTTGGCGACCACATTTCAAAGGATTTGCGCATGTCCTGTTCCAAACCCGATTCTGTCAAGTCGGCCGCAAAAAGGGTGCAGGTCGTCTGCCTCGTACGCTGAACATAAGAAAAACCATAAGATCCAAAAACGTCGGACATGCCCGAAGGCCAACTGCACCAGCAGGACCTGCAGGGCCAGTCGGTCGCTCGGTCCAGCCGGACCAAGCGCCTTCTGGTATACTCTAAGTGACGCTACTTACTACGGTTTGCTAGTCACGCGGTAGTCGCTTTTTCAGACTAGGTTCACCTCCGCCTTTCCTGCCCACCGTTTGTTTGCGTGAAATCCAGAATTGAAAATGTGAGCGGCATTCGCGACTCTCGACATTTGTCCGAGTGTGCGCGTCGACCCTCCAGAAAGAAAAAAGATTCGAATGACCAAATTTCCTGAACTGCCCTTGTCCTCCGCTTTGCAGCGGAAGCTGGCGGCAGCTCAATTCACCAACCTCACACCCATCCAGGAACGCACGATTCCTCCCGCTCTTGAAGGCCGGGATGTAATCGGCACTGCCCAGACTGGCACCGGCAAGACGTTGGCATTTCTCATCCCGCTCATCGAGACCCTTGACCGGGAACCGGCGCGTTCTACGGTCGCTCTGGTGTTGCTACCGACGCGCGAACTTGCCATGCAGGTTCACGAGCAATACGAGCAGCTGCGCACGAAAAGAATGCCCAAAGCTGCGCTCGTCATCGGAGGCGTACCGGAAAAGGCGCAGATCCAAAGTCTGCGAGCCGGGTCGGGACTCGTGATTGCAACTCCCGGACGCCTGCAGGATCTTATGAATCGCAAGCTTGCGAATCTGCAGCACGTCAAAATACTCGTACTCGATGAAGCCGACCGCATGCTGGACATGGGATTCTTGCCGGCCATCCGGCGCATTTTGTTGGCCTTGCCCAAGCAACGCCAGACGCTGTGTTTCTCGGCCACGATGGAGCAGTGCGTCGCCGGCCTCGTCACTGAGTGCATGCGCAATCCGGTTCGGGTCGCCTTGGGCTCGGTGCTCAAGCCCGCCGAAAGCGTACAACTCAAGGCTTACGAAGTGCGGCCGGGAGAGAAACTCGAGGTTCTCCGTCAACTGCTCTATGCAGAAACCGGTCAAACGTTAATCTTCACACGCACCAAGCGGGGCACCGAGCGACTGACGAAGGAACTTGTACGCGATGGTTTTGTAGCCGCCATGATTCATGGTGATCGCTCGCAATCTCAGCGGAACGCAGCTTTGAGCGGGTTTCAGGAAGGCCGTTTCCAGGTGCTGGTGGCGACCGATATCGCATCACGTGGTCTGCATGTGGATGGCGTCGCCCATGTCATCAATTACGATGTGCCCAAAATGGCGGAAGACTTTATCCATCGAGTCGGCCGGACGGGGAGAGCGGGACTCCAAGGGCGCGCCTCGACCTTGGCAGCTGGAGCCGAGGTGCCGGAATTGCGCCAGATCGAACGCACTCTGAATTTAAAAATGGAACGTATTCAGACTGACACACCCATCGCCGCGCCACCGAGGCGGACGATTCAAAACACGCTAGCCTCGCGGACTCTGATCGCTTTGCCAGGAGAGGTATTTGTGTAGAATCGCAAATCTTGTTGCCGGGGCCTAAGGCCCCGACAACTTGCAAGCGTCACGTTACTCTCTGGAATCATGTATTACTCCCGCGCGAGTCTTTCGCAAATGAACCTTCTTTTCGAATCTTTTTCCGCGCGCGCCTCCGCGCCAAAGCCTGTTTCACTCGGCGCCTTTCGCCAGGCTTTAGGTAGTACGAGTGACGTTTCACTTCTTTAATGATGTCTTCCGATTGAACCTTACGTTTGAATCGACGGAGCGCATTTTCTAAGGATTCGCCCTCCTGCAATCGAACTTCTGCCACACTCATCCTCCTACACTAGGTTAGTGCGATGCGCATTTCTCATGCGCCGAACGTTCCGTTCCGGAAAACCTGGTTCCCAGGGCATTGCTCTCCGGCTGACTTGCAATTACGCATTACCCCCGATGCGGCCATCAGGCGTGGACTCCTCCGCAGTTTCAGTCTCCGCCACACCAATGTTGAACAGCGCCGCTTGTGCTGCAGCATGTTCACGCAGTTCGGCCATCTCATCGATGCTGCCTTCCACCGGCTTCTCCCGCCTGCGTTGGTTCTTGCGTTCTGCCTTGTCTTTTTGTCTCTGTTGCCGTGCGTGTTCTTTTTGACGCTTTGTAAATGTTGATCGGCCTCTTGGCATACGTAACCCCTAAGATCTCTCTATTCATCGCCGACAGGCATTTGGTAGCCTGACCGGTCACACTTTGCGGGTTCGAAAAAACTACCAGCGTGGTTCGCGCGGCTGACGTGGATGACCACGATAGTCGTCGCGCCCACGTCCGCCTCCACCGCCAAAACGATGGCCTCCGCGGCCCTTCGGACGTTCCGATTTAGGTTTGGCCTCGTTGATGGTCAAGGTTCGTCCGCCGAGATCGGTTCCGTTGAGCGACAGAATCGCCTTATCGGCTTCACTGG
>JBPYDQ010000164.1:0-20602 GCA_051986135.1 Terriglobales bacterium
GGAGTTCGACCGCGCGCATTTGCCGCCATTTTGTTAGGCGGTTGCTGTTGCGCAGTCGCCTTAATGGCGATTCAAAGGGATTGCCGAACGACTCAATCGAGCCCGACGTTAAGACGGATCGACCGCGCTTTGACCTGGTACTTGGTTTTCTACCTTAATTAAAGGATTGCTGTCGCTTTTCGCCTGGCGGCAGACCTGCCCCGCGCAATTGGGTCTTTAGATCACCAGCAATGAAAGGCAAACAACCGAATTGGCCGGGCACAGGGTAGCTAACAGGTCAAGCCAGCCTTGAAACATGGCGCGCGCGCTGAACCGCTAGGCAGCTGCGATCGGCTTGGGTCCCACGCGCATAGCTTCAGTTCTTTGAAATAACTCGGCACCGCCTGCCGAAATCCTGGCTCATATCTTTCTGCCCACTCGGCCGATACAATCGAATCTCAATCAACTGGGGGATCGTTGTCAAAGATAACTGCCATTTTTTGGGATGTGGGTGGCGTCGTGCTCACGAACGCCTGGGACCACAACGAACGTCGGGAGGCGATCGCGAAATTCGGGCTGGACGCGAGCGACTTTGAGAAGCGGCACGAGTCGGTAGTATCCGATTTTGAACGCGGACAATTAGATCTCGAGGGATACCTGAACCGGACTGTCTTTTATGATTATCGGCTATTCACCCGCGAGGCGTTCCGCCAGTTCATGTTTTCGCGATCGCAGCCCAATCCCGAAGCACTGGCTTTTGCCAGAAGTCTGGCGGCGTCAGGCCGATTTTTCATGTCTACCATCAACAATGAATCCGCGGAGCTTAATATCTATCGCATCCGACAATACCGGTTGCGAGAAATTTTCCAGCTCTTCGTGAGTTCGTGTTACGTGGGACTCCGCAAACCGGAGCTCGATATTTATCAGTTAGCCCTGAACCTGACTCAACATCCGGCAGATGAATGTTGTTTCATTGACGATCGGCCGGAGAACCTCGAACCCGCGCAGCGACTGGGAATGCACTCGATTCGCATGCAGCGAGTTAGCCAGTTGCGCGAGCAGTTGAACAAATTGGGCGTCGAAGACGCTTGAGGGATTTTGACGTGGCGAGAATGATCAGCGGCGCGGGTTTGGCGCCCATGCGGATGCCGAGCCTCCGGGCTGCGGCTCGACTACATTCAGCCCGAGATCACTCGACCAGCAGTCCACTACCGCCTTCCACTGCCCACTCGTTTCCTTGGCGAAAACAATGACATACTTGCCGCGCTCTTCCCGGCGCTTGCCCACGACGACAGGCACCAGCATCTTGCAACGCCCGGCTTGATAAGCAACATCGCCGAGCACCTCCACCCGAACGGCTTCCATCTCGACGTCACCCAGGCCGGCCTCGAGTGCGCCCACAAGGAATTCGCGGATCGCCGACCTCCCTCGCACCGGGGGAATGTTAGGCCGCATGACCAGCGCGTCGGTTGCATAGAATTCGAGCAGATCGTCGATCTGTTTGTTATTGCAAGCGGCCGCCCAATCCTGAGTCATCTGCCGAATAGTAGCTTCGGCGCGGCTTAACCCCTGTTGCGCAATTGCGGTCCGAAGTTTTGTCGCTTCCTTTGCCGCACCATTTGCTGCACCCGCACCTGACCAGCGACCGAAGCCTGCCAAAGCCTCCGCTTCTTGGCCAGCAACGAAGTGGTGGTGGTAATGATGATGATAATGATGTCGGGCACTAGGCCAAGCGCCTGGTTTGACACGGGCCGGGCCCTCGCTCAGTTGCGCACCGCACATCCCACAGAACTGGTTACCAGATTGATTCTCATAACCGCACATGCGGCATCCGCCCGTCGCCGGGTCATGATGACCCTCCTCCGGGTAGTCGCTGACAGAAGGCTGCGCCTGCAATCGGGCTACAAGGCGTTGAATTGCCTCGAGGGCCGCCGCTATGGCCTCCGCGCTAGGCTGGGGCCGACGAATGTCCTGCATACCCATCAGCCGCTGGAAAAACTCCTCGGCGTCAGAGCTCGGTTCCGGCCGCACTTCGGCCGCGGCCGGTTCTTCCGGATTGGATAATTTTTCAGGGTCCACTTGGCGTCATTCTAGACTAAAATCTACCCCGCCGAGCCGAAAACTCGACATCCGGCGCTGCGGCAGTCGACCAGCCCGCAGAACGCTTCGCGCCGGGAATCGGTGATTACTGAATGGTTGCTCATGATGTTAATCACCTCGCGCTATGAGTCACCAGTGCGAAATTTGAAGGCGTGGCCTTTGTCGGCCACCGCGGACGGCGATCAGCCAGGAGGCGGTTTATGTTCGAACAAGAGGTTGAGCTGGAAAAACACGAATCCTCAGTAGTCCCCATACTTCTGATCGTAACTATGATCGTGTGCATTGTGGGAGTAGCTGGCTACTACGTTTGGCAAAACAAGCAGGTGATCAGCAATGCGGATGCAGGTAACGCCATTTCTACCATCCTGCGGCAGCAAGGCCCGACTACGGTGCGTTTCCACGTGGGCATGGTGAAACCCAGCGTGGCCGAAAACCCCGAGGGTCCTCATTACAGACTGTTGGAGAAGGCCGGCCTCGTGAAGCTGGGAAAAGCCAGCCAGCACGGGGTCCCGGTGGCACTCACCAGCGACGGGCAGAAACTGCTATCCGAGATTCCCAACGTGTCCCAGGCAAAGGAGAAAGATGGAACGGATTTGTACGTAGTTCCTCTCGCCGAGCGCCGTCTAGTGGACATTTCGAAAATCACCATGAACAGTCCCACCCGCGCGACTATTATCTACAGCTGGAAATGGGAGCCCAACAGACTGGGTAACTTGTTCGATGCCTCCGGGTCGTTGGTCAAGAGCTTCAACACATGGGATCGCTCCACGCTGATCGATAAATATGGGGCAAATTTTTATCATGGCGACCCCACCAAAGTACAAATCGTTTTGACCAAACCCGACAACGGTCCATGGCAGCCGTTTGTGGAGTAGCCCGAAGCCCGCGACAGGTCTGGTCGCCGAGAGCGCGCTCCGAGTGCGCCCTTTATCTTTGATTGGGCGGATCTTTCAAACAGAGCTCGAGATTTTCACCCGGTCGCGCAGGTTCGACAGCCTATACGCGATCAAGGATGAGCGTCAGCGGCTCACGCCGCCTGGGGAAATTCCTTTAGCGCTTCGTCCCGTGAGTTGAAGCCTCGCCGCACGACTCTTGCACCACGGTCGGTGATGCTGATAATCATGAATTCCTCGTCCACCTCGAGTATGTAGAACTCTTCTTTCATAGGGTTGCTCCCATTCTTCTAAGGTCGGATTGCAGGATAGATGTCGTTGTAGGCCGCGCAGTTGCAAATCGACGAGTAGGGTGAGACAGAAACCATAAAATGGCAAGCCGCCACGAGTCTTCCTCTTGGAGAAGGACACGTTATCGAATCACCAGCTGAAACCCGACCTGGTGGACGAGGCTGCCGCTGGTAGCAATAAGGGTCGCCTTGTAGCTCCCAGGCGTCGTCCCAGGATCAGTCTGCACAACAGGAGCCGAACCGCTATTGCCGCCGCCGCACCCGAGCGCGCCGCAAAATAACGCAAACACGGTCAGACAGACAATTCTGCGCCAACGTCGCTGGCGCGCCGGAATTCCCAGCAAGAAAATACCGGCGATGCCGGCACTGCCTGATGTCCACCATTGAAAATACCGCGGATAGCGCAGCCGACTGGATCTAGCTGGCGTGGTGATTACGGTCATGGCCACGCTGCCGGAACCTTTAATCGTCGTTGGACTGAAGTTGCAAGTGGTCTCCGCCGGCAACCCCGAGCAGGCAAAATTCACGGAACTGGTAAAACCATCCAAGGAGCTTATGGACACGTTCAGCGCGCCTACACCCCCGGGGTTCGGGATTGTGATGGTTGGACTACTGGCGCTAAGCGCGAAATCAGGCTGCAGGGTAAAGGATAGTTGCTGACTGGAACCGCTGTAATTGGTATCGCCGAGGTAATTTGCGGTTAGCGTGTGGCCGCCGTTCGAGAGAGTGGAATCCTGGAAGGCCACGGTAGCGTGCGCAAACTGGAACCCACTCTGGAATCCGCCGCTTCCTGGCAGGCCGCCGACTGGTACGGGAGCACTAACTGATTGTCCGTCGACCATAAAGGTTACAACACCGGTGGGGGCAGCTGCGACGCTGGTTGTGCTGATGGCTGCCCCCAAGTTCGCGCCTTGGAAGGTAGGCGTCACACTGAGCATGATGGCGGTGGGGTCTGACGTGACCGTGAATGTCCCATTCGCAGAACTGTTCCCATAACTATTGTCACCGCTATAAGAGGCTTGTACAGAGTGAGGCCCAACCCCGAATTCGGTCAAGACCAGCTGGTCCTCCAGATAGCCGAGGCTGTTCAAAATGAAGTTACCGTTCCCACCCCCGAGAGGGTTTGAATTATCCGTGAGCTCGACGGTCCCCGAGGGGCAGCCGGACGCAAACGCAGGCGGAGGCGGGCAGCTCTGGCCCGCTGCATTCGCAATATCTACTCTGAGAAGATACGGGGAGCCATATGCAACAGTGGTCGGGTTATTGTTTGTTACTTGAAGTGTGGTCGGGTCAAAAGCCACGAGATGCAGAAATGTACTGCTGTTCTCAGGATTCACGGTTACGACGATGGGAGGGGTCGAGTCACTGGCGCCATCGGTACCGTTTCCCGGAAAATGTGCCCAAACATTGTAGGAATGATTGGGCAGTGGCCCTCCAGGAATCGATGTGGTGGCTCCGGAGGCGGTTCCGTTGGCGAGAGTGAATCCTCCGATACCTTGAATGCTCATGGCGGGTTGTCCGAGGAGCGCGACGCTGCCGTCGAGCGGGGGTGAAACGCTGATAGTGACGTTCACCGATTGTCCATGCGTGATAGTTAGGGGCTGGGCCGAGCCATTCAAGAGCAAAGTGGTTGTAGTCCCAGTGAAAGCCGACTTCCAATTATTCACCAGATTTCCGACGTTGACCGACCCGAGTCCGGTCGCAAGGTCATAACCAGGTGTCGCCGTCCAGGCCGGTGAGAAAGGGCTGTTGGGGCTAACTAAGATGCCGCTTCCCCCCGCTGGCCCGGTGCTACAGTTCAGTGAACCCGCTACGCACGGCACCGAATTATTTCCCTTCGTCACATCGTAGAAGATGCAAGACGGACTATTTGGAGGTGCGGTAAGAGAACTACACGTGCTTCCAGGCCGGGCAGCCAATGGATAGAGCACATAGTTCGCTTGTCCTTGTCGCGAATTCACCTTCTGGTTAACCAGCGCCATAATTCCGGCAAAGGCAGGGGCAGAGGCGGAGGTTCCGCCCAAGCCTAAGAAATCAGCGTAGGGTGAATTGAGGTCACAGGACCCAAGCGGGAGCGCATCGGATTGGCAGATAATGTAGAAACTTCCGGTGAATCCGTTGCTTGCGAAAAGAGAAATGTCCGGAGTATCGCGTACCAGGTCTTGCGGCACGCCTGCGCCCATCTGCCATGACGGCTTGGCCGTCCCATTTAGACAACGAACGAACTGACCAGAAGTAATCGAACTACTGCAATTGCTCGGTCCGCCGCTGCCTGCGACGATGTTGAAAAGGATTCGACTTGTCGTCGATGTACACCCATTTTCGCCGGCAAACGCACAGGAGTCGTTCCATGTCATCTCGGGGATGTAGGACTTGGCCGACGAATTCGTTGTCCCATTATTTGTGTCGTTCCAATAAGTCGACCATTTGTTAAGTTGGTCGAAATCGGTTCCGCCCACCGCCATGTTAAACGGGGTAGAAGCATATCCACTTACCTCAAGTCCAAACTGAGCCCGGGTTTCAGTGTTGAAATCATCGCAACCGGCCGAACCACCATCTCCGGTGGAAATCGTGACCGTAATTCCTTGGGCGGCAGCCTGCGACCAAAGCGTATTAAGGAAAAGGTTTCCTGCGTTTCCGAGCGCGGCTTCGCACAAACCGAAGCTCTCGCTCATCACAGGTGCGAGATCATTATCGACGATGTAGATTGCCGAAAGATCAATGCCTGCCGTCGTCTCAGTGTCTTCGGACACCACGTAGTCAATCGTTGCACCCTTGGCCACAGCTCCGGACCATTCAACATCCAAAAGGGCTTCCGTTTCAGCCCCGTTCTTACCAGGATTGGGGCCGTTATAAGTTACCTGGGGATTATTCACGGGTAATCCAAAAAGGCTGCGGAATTGAGCAACGTCACTCACATCAATATCTGACACCCCGACGATGGCCACAGTTTGGCCCTTCCCATCAATACCGGAGCCCCAAAGCGACTGGACGTTGTAAATGGTGGCAAAGTCGCTTGGGCCGATGGCATACAATGTCGCCAGACCGGGCGGAGCGAATGTGAACAGCGGTTGAATTGCGCCAGTTTCTTTCGAACGTCGGAAGGGTCCGATCGTTCTAGAAAAAGATTTTCTCGGAAAATTATTCAGCGAAACCAGACCTCCGACCACCGGTGCTAGCGCCGCCGGAATCTCGGGATCGCTCACGTTAGCCCAGTGCTCCTTCCCTTTCACAACAAACTTGTGAATCGGCGTCCGAAACGCGTCCTCTATCTGCGTCGCGGTTCCAGAGAACTCGATGACGCTACGCCCGCGCGCTACCTTGCCGACTTGGAACCTATGCGTTTGCAACCAGGCAGTTGTGATTTGAATATCCTGATCGGAGGGGCCGAACTGCTTGCCGAATTCCTCCGGGGTGAACCACTTGTGGTAGTTAGGCGAGCTCTTGTCCTGTTGCTCATCGAGCAGCTGCCGAAGCGCCGATTCTTGTTCGGGGCTGCGCTTCAACACCAGCAGCATGCGGTGCAGCGGCAAATCGGGCGGCGCAGCTCCGCGATCGTACTGTGGACGCGCGAGGGGGTGAGTGTTTCCCTTCAGGACCAGGCGCCGGCTTTCGTCTACGGCTTCTCGGATTCTCGGCACCACCGAGTCATTGCGTATAGAGTTGGTTCTGCTGAATTCGAAACCCAGAGCCGACACGGCGAGATGCGAGACCGCGAGCCAGAGCAAGGCCCGGTTCATCACTTTCCTCCAAAAGGGCTGTCTATTCTGCCACAACCAGAATTGCTGGATTAGAAAAATTGCATCAGCCGCACTGCGTTGTTCCATCCGAGAACAGAGTGCATTGACCCAGCTCAGTCCCGAAATTCGAGTCGCGGGATTGGTATCGGACGAGGTTCCAGGTTTTCAGGCTAGCCAGGAAACCGACTGTCCGTCAATGACTTAGGAAACTTTCCTGCCACAATCGACTGCTCCGCCCGACAACACCCAAGTTGCGAGGTGCATCTGAACGCATTATTCAACACTGCTCTTCGCGCCACTCAGAAAGGAAACATGAGTCGGACCGGCATTCATCGTGCGTTCATCGTTTGTCTCGCAGTCGCGATAGCCAGCCTCGCTGGCCTGAGCGGGTGCGTAGGTCGGGTGAAGACGAACAACACTCCCTTAACGGTCTCTCTTACAGCATCCCCCCGGGTCGTTCACCCGGGTGGCTCGACAGTGCTGACGGCGAAAGCGACCGGCGCAACTCAGATCATTCTTACCAGCAACTTAGATAGCACTGCTCAGTCCATTCCGCCCGCGGGCGGAACGGTAAATGTAAGCCCCACGACAAACACCTCCTACACCGCGACCGCGACTGGAAACAATCAAACTGCCGTCGCCGAAACGCTGGTGATCGTCAGCCCCGACGTTATCAATCATGTGCTGTTCATGATGCAGGAGAACCGCACTTTCGATTCGTATTTCGGAATGCTTAATCCCTACCGCAAGGCCAATAACTTTGAAAAGGGCGATGACGGGAAACTTTACGATGTGGACGGTATCGACGACAAATTGACCAAGATTAGCAATGTCAACGACGAAGGGCAGCCTTTCAGCCTGTTCAAGTTCACCAGCACCTGCATCGATGATGATTCCTCAGCTTGGCTCGAGAGCTATGGTGACGTCAACCGCTTCGACTATACGGTCAACCGCCCGATTCTTATGGACGGCTTTGTGCACACAGCGGAAGGCTTCGCAAAATTCTGCAACCAGATCAATCCGGTCACAGGATTAGCTAATTGCATCGGGCTCGGCGCCTTTAGCGATACAGCCGGCAAGCGCGCCATGGGCTATTACGATCAAGGATTCCTGAACTACTACTACTGGATGGCATCACAATTCGAGTTGTCGGATCGGTGGTTTTCCCCGGTTGCGAGCGAGAGCGTGCCAAACCGAATCGCCACCATGAGCGGGGGCACCACAGAGGGATTAGTTCACGACCCGGGAGCGGAGGACCACCTGAATCAACAATTAAATATTCCCACCATTTTCCAGGAGCTCGATAGCGCGCATGTGTCATGGAAGATTTACTATTCTGCAACGCAAGATCAGTGCCTGGTGACGGCGACCAATTGTCCAGCCGCCGGATCCCCGGTTAACAAATTCCCCGCCACTACCTTCGTGACCTTCACCTATTCCGGACAGTACGTTTACTCAAAGAGCTCGGTCCACCCCACCTGCGTAGCTCCTACCGAAGACTCAGGGAAAGCGGTGGGCGATCCCACGAATTCCTTCTGCATCGATCCAACTCACGTCGCACCATTAACCGAGCTCTTCACGGACATGAAAAACGCGACACTGCCGAGCTTTGCCTATATCGAACCCGGCTACAGCAACGACGACGAGCATCCCGGCTCGAATCAATCCATTCTAAAAGGGCAACTCTCCACCGCCACTGTCATCGACGCTCTGATGGCCAGCCCTTCATGGCAGGACTCCGTGTTCTTTTTCAGCTATGACGAAGGCGGCGGCCCGTATGATCACGTTCCTCCGGTTCCGGGTCACACGAACGACAATACCGACGCGAGCCTTGGTATCACGACCGACATCGGCTCCATCGCCGTCAATCCAGATGGCTTTAATCCGTGCGTGCCTCCGGGCGGCGTGCCCACGGTCGACTGCGATCTCAATCCGGGCACCACACCCGGTTCATTTCCGGACCCTGGGGCTAACCCGGCGGATGCAGCCGCGCAGCAAGGCTTTGCCGCTCAACTGGGTTTTCGGCTCCCAAACATGATCGTCTCGCCCTTCAGCAGGCGCCACTATGTTTCGCACACGCCTATCGATCACACGGCGATCATAAAATTTGTTGAGAGTCGGTTTATTGGAGCGGGCGCCCACTTGACCAGTCGTGACGCAGCCCAGCCCGATTTGTCGGAATTCTTCGACTTCCAGAACGTTCCCTGGGCCATTCCACCCACACCGCCGGCTGGTATTGCGGTCCCAAATGGAAACGACCCCAATTGCCACGCGGGAAACATGGGCCCCTGAATAGAATTCGGCTTTGGAAAATTCAGGGCTGCGAAATCGCACTGGTGCCAGCTACTAACCCGACCGTGCTCGGCCGACTTTTCACATTTCGGTCCGTCAGCACCGACTGAAACGATCAACACCCAACTTGCACCGAGCGCAAAGATCGCTCATGCATAGATGCCGATCACTACCGCCACCGGTTCCGCCGGGAAGATCGTCACACGAAGGTGAACATCGAAAAGGCCGAACGCGCTATTCGCCAGGCTATCAAGGGCAGCAACTTGCCTTGGCTGGGCTGGTAGGGTTTTCGCCGGGGGTTTGGGAACAAACTTGTATTGCCTGGGGCTTCGCCCAGAACAGGCCTGCCTTGTGCTACTCAATTCGGCTGAAGTTTGTCGCGAGCACCACATTCGCCTCGAACAAGAAGGCGTTAGAGTCGACGCCATGGCCCAGAACAGGCTTGTGGTGCCCGTGCAGTGATTGTGTAGTAGAACTCTTCAGGAACCCGCATAAACAGCGCTCCAGGCCGATTTTGAATAAATATTCCCGGTAATTCACAGTTATCTGTAATCCAATTTGCTATGCTAGCGGGTACGCTTCGCAACCAGCCGACTTGGCCAGCAGAGAAGATGGTGGGTTTGTTCAAGTCGTTGTTTAGACAGAGAAAACTGGACCAACTCTTCGACGAGTTGAAGCGGATCGCTGCCGAAGATCGCGAATATCATTCCCGTACCGCGCTGTCCGAGCAAGATCACCACGCTTACGTCACCCGTCAGACGCGGCGGCTGGATGTTTTGCACCAGATCGCCCAGATAAACGCCAGGAACCTGCGTCAATCAGAACGACATTTCTCATTGTTCGTCGACTAACCAACGATGGGATAAAAGCGGCTCTCGAGGGGCCTTTTGCCGGATTGCCGTTCAATACAACGACGGCTCGCCCGGCGGTCTGGTTTTCCAGCGGCGGTGAACCCATAACCACTGATCCGGGTAACGCCGCACATAATCCTCGATAATTTTCGTAAACCGTGCGGTGTTGGCAACCACGTCGTCTTCTTCATCTTGTGTCCGAATCAACTGTAAGGCGGGTTCGAATCGAAGCCGGTATTTCCGGAGCACTGGATCCCAGACAGTGAACCCGGGCACCACTGCGGCGTCGGTGCGTAAGGCGATTCTGGCTAAGCCACTGGCCGTGCAGGCTGGAATTTGGAAAAAATCGACAAATACACCTTGCGGTGGGGTCATATTCGTATCCATCAAAATACCCACCGTCTCACCCTCCTTCATGGCGGCCAGTAATCCGCGGACAAAATTGTCTTTGTCGATTACCGAGTTGCCGTGCATGGTGCGATAGCGTTGTACCAGGGCATCCAGGTAGGGATTGTCCAAGCCGCGCATGACGATACGCAGCGGATGTCCCTGCAAAGAGTGCGCGAACGCCGACAGCTCCCATGCTCCGAGGTGAGCAGTCAGATAAAGGACGCCTTTGCCGCGGCTGTGCGCCCGCTCGTAATTTTCAAAGCCGTCGTACACAATCACCTGTCCGACGTTCTCTCTCGTATATCGTGGGAACAGGCCCACCTCGGCCAGCTGCCGGCCAATCGAAGTAAAGGTCCCGCGCAGAATTTTCCGCCGTTCCGATTTGTTCTTTTCTGGGAATGCAAGCTCGAGGTTACGCATGCCCACCCGGCGCAACTTCCGGTGCAACAGGTAGACCGACCATCCGAGCACGATGGCTACTGCGCGCGCGATCGGGCGGGGTAGAATTCGAATGCTCCGGAGCAATAAAGAGGCCAGAGCATACTCGAGACGGTTGCGCATCGGAGAGAACCCGCGACACTAGCACCGGGGAAAATCTCGTGTCAAATAGTCGAGGTCTCAAAGTTGCAGGCTGCCGAGGGTGACCGCGGCCCCACAGGCTTGCTCATTTCTCTGCTGCTTTTTTCGCCCACTTAGACAAGCTGTCCAGGAAGGGATACACCGTATTCGGAGCTTCTATTTCTCCGGTGAGCGCGGTTTTGAATGGAACCATACGGCCATAGAAGTCGCGGGTACTGTCCTTATCCTGGCGGATTCGGGCTCCGGCCAAACTCACTCCCGCAAACACCCCGCGCGCTCGCGAATAGGTCAACACCTGGGCGCGCATCTTCCAGTCCGTGTCGGCAGCGGCGTGGCGGCCAACCGGACCCGCAGCCACCGAGGCATCGACTCCCAGCTGGAATTTACTCGATAAAAGATTATCCATGCCCTGATTGTTCATTACCAGCATGACCAAGTCGACCGCCTGTCCCCCCACCTGAAATCCGAAACTGCCCCCCTCGATGGCAAAGAAAGCCGGTGCGCTCCACCCTTTGGCCGTGCGACAGCTGGCTATTCCTCGCCCATAGCGGGCGGCCACCATGAACCCGCCCTTCAGCATCGAGGGCACAACCGCCACACAATCCGCCGAGCCCAAGATCTCTTCGGGGATACCCTTGTCCGGAGCACCTTCGATCTCGTTGAGCACTGAAGCTGCCGATTGTACGCGTTGGACAGCTTTGCTGGTCTCGGCCGCAAAGCTCGCCGCAACCAGGACTCCCACCAAGGACAGCAGCACCGTCGTTTTCATAAATCTCAATACCTGTGCACGGAATTTGCCATGCAATTCTAAATGATTCTGCTCTGTTCGACGTGAGTACCTTCGACATTGGTTGGCTCGCTCAGGCACCTTCGAAGTTAATATCGCGGTGCTGAGAATCGCGGGTGGAGCCATTCGCGCCACGGCCGCCAGGGGCGCCGCACAAGCGTTCCGTTGGTTTGTATTTCGCAACCTCGGGTGCTACCATCCGAAGTTAGTGGCAAGGAGGAAAATCTTATGTCGGATCGTGAGGGCAATGGTCTTTTGTGGTTCTTGGCCGGCTTGGGAATGGGTGCGGTCGTGGGTGTACTGTATGCGCCACTGGCCGGCAACGAGACGCGGCGGGCCATTCTTGAAAAGGCGGAAGTCGGCGGCGATTACGTGCGCAACCGCGCCCGCGAGGCGCGTCAGCAGGCGCAGGAATGGGCTGGTCGGGGGCGCGAGGTTCTCAACCAGCAGAAAGACCAATTCCGTTCCGCTTATGAAGCGGGTCGGCAAGCCTATCACGAAGCTACAACTCCGGAGGGTAGTGGAGACGCCAAGAACCTTTGAAGCCGCCCTCTCCAGGATAGCGCCTGCGGGAGCCAGTTGAGCTCGAGTCAAGCTATGGATAACAACGTTTTTTTGGTGTTCGTCGCTGTGATCACAGCGGCCTTCGTAGTGCAAGCCGGAGTCATGGTGGCCTTGTATCTGGCGGTGCGGCAGAGCCGCACGCGCATGGAGGTTCTCGCCAGCGAAGTCAAGTCTAAGACTGTGCCAATGCTGGAGGCCGCTCAATCCCTCGTAGGCGAGCTCCGTCCCAAGATCGAAGCAGTGGTGGAGAACGTTTCCCAATCGACTTCGCTGCTGCGGAGCCAGATGCATCGCCTTGATGCCACAGTGAATGATGCGCTTGATCGCACTCGCCTGCAGGTGATTCGAGCCGATGAGATGGTTAGCCGCACTCTGGATAAGGTGGAAGAGACAACCGATGCCGTTCACCGCACCGTGGTCTCGCCTATTCGCCAGGTCTCCGGTCTTTATCAGGGCTTAACAGCCGGACTGGAGTACTTCCTGGGGCGCCGCCGTCGCGGCCGCGACAGCGTAGGTGTTCCCCAGGACGAACTATTTATCTAGTCCACTCTAAGTCTTTTTCCCGTCCTGTACGGCGCCCACCATATCTCCTGGGCGCTTATTGGTTCCGCAGCACCATCTGCAGTCCGCTGTCCAGCTTAAGGTTTTTTCCATCCGACGAAACGGTGCCACCCTGTGGCGTGGATTGCAGTGTCACTCCAGACATTCCCATCACTCCATGGCTACTCGCATTCAGCCCTGCATTACTCGGGGATCCGCCTCCCTCGCTCGTGCCCATGTCCGTTCCGGGGCCTGAATTCTGAGGCGGATAGTTTGACCCTCGCATCGGAGAATTCATTCCGCCCATCTTCCCGCCACCTCCGGACCCCGCAGCTCCCGGACCGCCCATCGAAGGTTCCGAGGCGTTGCCACCACCCATGCCAGGACCTTGCTGGTACATGGCCTGCATACTTTCCATGGCTTGGATGGTCACGGAGGTGAGGGGAACCTGCGTTCCATCCTTTAGCTCCGCCCGATCAAATGCAATTCCAAGTTGAGATTGGTGCTGGTCTTTTCCGCGGGATTCGACCGCCGTCACATGGCCGACAATCTTCGCGCCCCTTGGAATAACGACCTTACCGCGCGATAAGACCGCCTGAGTTACTTTTGCAGCCACCGGGTCGCCGACCTTGACCTTCTTGGAATCGATGGGTTTGGTCAACTCTGCATAAATTAGGCTCCCTTGCTGCAGTTGCGCGCTCTCGGAAGCCGACGGTGTGGTTGGCTGCTGGCCTGTCGCTGCGCTTCCGGGTGCACTGCCCTGCCCCAGCGCATATGCCGTCAGAATGAGGAAAGTCAGCAAAGCTAAAATCTTATTCATGTTCTTCTCCAATCTGAACGCCTGATCGAACGTACCCTGCTCTGCTCGATGAGATGCAGGATTTCCGACTACGGTGGCGCGGCACTCCCAATCAGATGGACTACGATCTTAAACCTTAGACACGATGGAGGATACTAGTTGTACGGTGTTGCTTCAACTTAGAATAACGCGTCACCACTGGACGGCGCCGAACTACATACGAAACCGCCGAACAATACGCTTAAGAGAAATGGCTGCCCTGGGCAGCCATTTCCCATGTGCCATTAAGCAGGCCAACTCGACGAGCTAATCAATATCGAATTGCTCCTGATGCAGGGCGGGATCGCTTTTCACGATGATGGTCTTGCCCGTAAGCTCCTCCATTTCGCTTAGCCACCTGCCATTATTGGATTTGAGAACCTTGGCAACCTCAGGATTGACGCGCAGCATGACGTCGGTATGCTGGAGGTGTTTCGCCATTTTGCGCATCTCGACGTAAATCTCGTTGCACACAGTGGTCACCGACTTAACGTATCCCGTGGCTGTGCAGTAGGGACAAGGAGTGCCAATCGTGCGCTCCAGCGATTGCTTTACCCGCTTGCGGGTAATCGCGACCAGGCCGAAATCGTTGAACTGTAGAACCTTGGAAGGTGCGCGATCAGCGCGCAGCGCCTCCTCCAGCGATTGCATCACTTTCTGGCGATTACGCCGCTCGTCCATGTCGATGAAATCGATCACGATGATGCCGCCCAGATCGCGCAGACGTATCTGGCGAACAATCTCCTTAATCGCATCGACGTTGGTTTTAACGATCGTATCTTCCAGGCGCGAGGTTTTCCCCACATACTTGCCCGTGTTCACGTCAATAGCTACCAGGGCTTCGGTTTGGTTGATAACGATATAACCGCCGCTTTTGAGCCAAACCTTGGATTTCAAGCCCTTATTGATCTCCTCGTTGAGACCAAACTGTTCAAACAGCGGCGTCTCCTTGGTGTAGAGTTTCACGCGTTTCACCAGGGCGGGCTGGAAGCGATTGGCGAAACGGAGAATGCGCTCGTACTCCTGTTCGGTATCAACCCAGATTTGCGAAAAGTCCGAGGTCACCTGATCGCGTAAAACGCGCTCCACAACATTTAGATCGTGATAGATCAAGGCCGGCGCTTTGTCGTTTTCGGCTCGAGTTTTGATCTCATTCCACAATCCTTTGAGGAACCGGATATCGGCGCGCAGTTCTTCTTCAGCTGCTCCCTGCGCCGCAGTACGCACGATGAATCCACCGTGCCCGTTCTCGCGCTCGCTGAGAACGATTCGCTTCAAGCGCTGCCGCTCTTCTTCCGAAGCAATCTTGCGAGATACGCCGCTGTGGTTGACGGTTGGCATGTAAACCAGGAAGCGTCCGGGCAGCGCGATATGGCTAGTAATACGCGCACCCTTCTTCCCGATCGGCTCCTTGGCAATCTGAACGAGAATCTCCTGGCCTTCTTTCAGAAGGTCGGAGATCAGCGGTGTGGGGCGAGACTGGAAGTCACGCCGCGGCCGGAAGCGTCGTCCCATGGGCCGGCGCCCGCCACCCCGCCGGCGGTCGTAGCCAGGACGCTGGGCGCGCTGCTGATATCCGGCAGTAGCCTGGGGAGCGCGAACCTCCGCGCGCGCATCCACGGTTCCAGTGCCCAAGGCCTCCGAGTCGAGCAGGGCTTCGGCTTGCTCCTGCGCTTCCTCCAGCTCAGCTTCTTCGGTCTCTTCTTCTGCTGCGCTGTCTTCGACTTCTGCTGCGCTTTCTTCCCCGGTGTCGATTTCGACACTCTCAGCTGCAGCCTGATCTCGGACGATTTCCGGTTCCGAAGCCCTGTGCGAGGCACCCCCCGCAGCATTTGCTTCGGTGGTTTCTTCCTCAAGTTCTTCGAACTGGCCATCTTCCTCGAGTTCCTCGACATAGGAAGAGATGTCCGCCTCGTCCTCGTCGATTTCCTCCTCCTCCACTGTTCCCGGCACAGCACTGAAGGAAGACGGATACGAAGTTTCGAGATGCTCGTCGACCTCAGGAGCCTGAGCATCCTGTTCGGTCTCCTTACCCACCTCAGATTCCGCTGGGGCGCTTCCAAGTGCCGACGCCAAGTTCGTATGGTCGTGGCGTTCTTCGCCTTCGCGACCAAGGGGAGCGGCATCGGTCGTGCCTGAAACTTCCGCTTGCTCGCGTGTCTCATCTCGGGCACCCTCGGGGACTTCCAACCCGTGATCATGACTTCGGCTCGATTGAGCCTCAGGCTCGGGCTCGGCCACCTCTTCGGGAGCCGAGAACAATGGCTCGTCCTCGGGAAAGGCGTCGGAGATCAAAGGCGCTTCCTGCTCCCCTCTGGCAGTTACGGCTTTCTCCGGCGGCGTCGGCGTGGATTGATTCTGGTAGCGCTGGTACTTGGAGATCGATTCGCCGGGAAGGATGATGGGCTGATATCCGGGCGGCGGTCCGTAGTCGGAGCGAGAACGTTCCGCCCGTTCGCCAGGACGCTGGGCAGGTTGTTCGGAGGGGCGCGCGTAACGGGATTCCGGCATTCCGCGATCGTGACCGCGCTCACCACGCCTTCCGCGCCGGCGCCGACGACCGCGCCAGCCTCTTGGCTCGCGTGCCTCAGGCTCAGCCTTATTACCAGGTTCGGGCTTATTACCAGGTTCGGGAGCCGAGTTGCTAGGCTCGGGTACTGCGGCGCTCAGTTCTTCCTCGCCGAAAGGTTCCGATTCAATCACAAAGCTCGGACCCGTTGTGGCCGTATTCGGCACGGTGGCAGGTCCTTCCCGGGTTTGAACTCGGGGAGGCTGGGCAAGGTCCTGCACGCTCCGGCCGATCGCGACTATATCGGTTACATCCTCATCGTGCTCGTCTAGCTCCATGAAGTCGGAGACGTAAAGAAATGCATCCCGCTCCAAGCCAATATCAACAAAGGCCGATTGCATTCCGGGCAGAACCCGCGTCACGCGTCCTTTGTAGATGGATCCCGCCAGGGTGTATTCGTTTTCGCGCTCGAGGTAAATTTCTGCGAGCTGATCGTCCTCTACCAGGCCCACCTTGGTTTCATGGGGGGTGGAGGACACAAAAAGTTCTTTTGTCATGCTAACTCCGGTCCTGCCTCCGCTATCGGAAGACAGGGATCACCGGCTCAAAGGCAGGAACAGACGGGAAGGATGACGCATGGCGATCCGGTTAGGGCTATCAACAAGCCGGCTCCGGCCAGGGGAGTCTCCCCCGGGAGTGAAATCTTCGCTACAAGCTTGGAAATCTGTTTGCACTTATCGCACTTGCGCCTTGTGCCAGGTTTGTGACCGCTCTCTCAATCTGTGAGGGGGCCGTTACCCGCCCGGCAACGCGCTTGCTGCAATCCTGCCCGGCCTTGATTCTCCTTTGGCCGGCGAGTGCCCTCTTCACGCGAGGGCGATCGTAATCTTGGTCTACGCTGCGCGGCGGCGCAGCATTTCTTCCCTCCGCACCCGCTCAGTTAACGAAACGGCGCATGCGAATGTTCATCACAATGCCTAACGCCAAAAACATGAACAGGACGGAAGAGCCGCCATAACTCATCAATGGCAGCGGTATTCCCGTGACCGGCATAAAGCCGACCACCATGCCGATGTTTACCAGGATATGGAAGCTCAGAACAGCTACCACTCCCATGACGATAAACGCACCGGCGCGGTCGGGCGCTGTTTGGGCGTTCTGCGTCAAACGCATCAGCACCATAAAGTATAACAGCAGAACGCCTAATGCACCCACAAAACCATGTTCCTCGGAGAAGGCCGCAAAGATGAAGTCGGTCTGAGGTACGGGTAGGTAAGCAAGGTGTGTTTGCGAGCCTTTTGCGGTTCCTTTCCCCCAAATTCCGCCCGAGCCGACGGCGATTTGGGATTGTATAACCTGGTACCCGGAGCCCTGCTTGTCCGCGTCCGGGTTCATAAAGCTGGTCAGACGCTCGCGCTGATAAGGCTTCATCACACGCAGGCCGACGGGAAGCATAATTCCGCCGAGCACGAGGACGATGAGCGCCTGCTTGAGACGAAGACCGCCTAAGAAAAGTCCAACCACTGCAATCGGAAGATAGGTCAAGGCGGTGCCCATATCGGGCTGGGCCAAAACCATCAACATAGGAATACCTACCACCATCCCCGCCTTGATGAAGTCGGGCCAGGAAAGCTCCTTGTGACGCATCTCGGCGAAATACCGAGCCATCGCCAGGATCAAGATCAACTTGACCCACTCCGACGGCTGAAAATGGAATCCCGGCATCTTTATCCATCGTCGGGCACCCAGGTACTTCTGGCCGAAAACCAAAACCGAAACAAGTGAAGCCACCGAAGCGATGTACATCCAGTGAACCTGTTCCAGCATGGCCTGATAGTTAATCAGGCTCACCAGGAACATCCCGACCACACCCCCAATAATCCAGTAAACCTGCTTGATATGCGCCCCCTCGAATTTGGTATGCAGGGTGGCGCTATAAATTTCGGTCACGCCGATGGCGCAGATCACGAGGACGAACCCCAAGAGGGGCCAGTCGAAATCGCGGAATGAAACGTATCTAGACACCTTGGTTTTTCTCTAGCATCGCCGTCCGGGGGGCTATTCTGATTATCCACCTGTTTCGGCAAGCTACATTTCGCTCGGCGACGGCAGACGTACCGGAATGACTGTGCTCTCATGAGGCATCAGATTATCAGTAGGCGGCCGCCGGCCTTGAGCCTGCCGCCGGGCCGCGGCCACGACAACTTATTCCACTCCGGGTTATTCCACTCCGGGCGCGGCCGTGGCCAGGGCCAACGGTTTTGCCGGAACCGTTACGTAAAAGTGGGCTGCCCCGAGAGTTGACTCAGCCTCCTGCTGCTCGTCAGGAATAGACCACACGCCGCCAACTTCCACCTTCGTCGGGCGGCCGGCTCTGGCCATCTTCGTCGGCTGCCGGCGCTCCTTATCCATGTACGCCTTCACCAACTGCGCTGCCAAACGGGCAGCAAACTGGCCGTGCTCACCGCCTTCAAACAAAACCGCTACCACTAACTCAGGATTTCTTCTGGGGACGACGCCCACGAACCAGGCATTGTCCTTGTAATTCTGCTTGCCGTGAACCAACTTCGCTTTTCCCGTATTGCTGATGGTCTGCGCGCTACCGGTCTTCCCGGCAAAGTCAATCCCCTCTAAATGCGCACTCCCTGCGGTACCTGCCCCTGTCGTGACCTGGGCCATGGCGTCGGTAATGATCTCCCAATTCTTGGGATCGATGGGGATCTTTACTTCGTCTGGCACATTAGAAGCGGGAATCACATTAGGGGGCAGCTCTGTGGGACTGGCCACGTGCGGCCGGTGCAGCACGCCACCGGACGCAATGCCGCCGATAGCGCGAGCTAACTGGATCGGAGTCACTGCCACCGCTCCCTGCCCAATTCCGACTGAAATCGTCTCACCCGCGAACCACTTTTGTTTGAAGTTACGAATCTTCCACTCTTCCGACGGCATGACGCCACTGACTTCCTGCGGCAAGTCAATGCCGGTCTTCTGGCCGAGTCCGAACGCGGTCGCATACTTGGCTATGCGGCCGATGCCTAGTCTCTCGGCCAGCGTGTAGAAAAAAACGTCGCACGATTGATAGATCCCTTTGCTGATGTCCACGGGGCCATGGACACGGTGCTGCGCCGTGATCCAACACTTGAAGTAGCGGCCGTAAAATACCGCTCCGCCAGCACAGTTCACATGCAGTCCCTGGGCAATTCCCTCCTGCAAGCCGGCCGTCGCCATGATGATCTTGAAGGTTGACCCGGGGGCCAGTTGCGCCTGAATCGCCTTGTTCAGAAGTGGATGCTCTTCATCGGTAACCAGCTTGTTCCATTGCTCGCGCGATATACGCACAGCAAAGTCATTCGGGTCATAGGTCGGACGGCTTACCATGGCGAGAATTTCTCCATTGCGCGGGTCCATCGCCACAATGGCACCGTTTTTGTCGCCCAGAGCTTCTTCAGCCGCGATCTGGAGGTCGATATCGACGGTCAGTTTCAGCTGCCTGCCGGGCACGGCGGGGGTCTCATCCAGGCGCTCGATTTCTTTTCCCCGGCTATTCACCACCGAACGCCGTGAGCCGTTCTTTCCCATCAGGAGCTGGTTGTACTCCTTCTCCACCCCAGAAATGCCCACCACATCGCCGGGGTTATAAAACTCAAACTGCGGCTGGTTGAGCATATCTTCTGTGACTTCGCCGACGTACCCGATCAAATGAGCCATAAAGCCGTTTTTCGGATAAAGACGGCGGTGCGCCATGATGGTATCCAGCTCAGGTAACTCGTTGCGGTGGGACTCGACAAACGCCAGTTCATCGGGCGTGATGTCTTCCTTCAGGAAGATAGGCTGATACTGCGGCATCCATGCAGACTTGCGAATCCGGTCTCGTATCTCATCGGGACTGATATGAAGCCCGCGCGCAATCAAATCGGCGTCAGCAATCAGATCGCGGGGCTGGTCACGCAACAGTAGCGCCGAGAAGGATGGATAATTGTCCACAATGATGCGGCCTTCGCGGTCGAGAAGCTTGCCGCGTGGCGCCAGAATCGGAACGTTACGGATTCGGTTTTTCTCAGCCAGACTGGAGTACAAGCCGCTGTTCATCACCTCGAGACGCCACAAACCATAAGCCAACACGAGAAAAATCCCGACGATCATGTACTGCACGGCGGTGAGGCGGAGGGGAGAGACTTTTTCGTCGCGACCTAACATCAGGTATCGGTTCTCAGCTTGGGGTTTGAGGCTCGACACTTCCGAGCCTCCAC
>JBPYDQ010000165.1:0-4948 GCA_051986135.1 Terriglobales bacterium
ACCCAAGCACACCAACCTTGTGCGGATCAATATGCCACTCCGCGGCGTGAAAGCGCACCAGCCCCATCGTTCTCTGGGCATCTTCGAGCGCCATCGGTGATTCCGGATAAGGCCCCGATTTTGGATATAGCGCGGGCTTCCGGTACCCCGGCTCACCCGGCACCCGGTACTTCAACAGCACACAGGTAATCCCTTTGGACGTCAGCCAGTCGCAGACCTCTGTGCCTTCCAGATCGATAGCCAGGTCCAGATAGCCACCGCCCGGAAATACGACGACCGCTGCGCCCGTATTCTTTCCGTCTGGGGAATATAGCGTCATCGTGGGCCGCCAGACGTTGCTCACCCCTACCGCTGGTCTCCCGGCAACCAGCCACTCCCTCCCCGTGGTCCTAGCAACCTCCGGCCCCGCGACAGGCTGCGCATCAGGTACAGCCCCCGGCCATGTCGGCACTTGGGTATGACCCGGAGATGGTTGCCAGGCAGTCTGCTGCGCGCTCAGACCGCCAAGCGCGAACACAGCACAGAGAGCAAAAAGCAAAGGTTTCATAACAATTCTCACGGCGAAACAGGCGTTGTCATGCCTCTGCACAAAAGGCGAGGATAGCCTACAAACTACCAACGTCCCGCCCTCGTACATGTGGAGTACCGCAGGCCACCTTCGGAATGGCTTTCTAGCCCTCCAGAATGTTTATGAGACTGGTTCTACCGTTACCAAGCACGTTTTCGTTCCTGCCCAGGCACCTGGCATAGATGGGGTGGGTGTCAGGTACCAAAAGGGGAAGCTGCAAGTGACGATTTTTGTTATCAAGCTGCCGTTCTATTTCACAGCTATGTACGAGAGCTGTAGCAGAGCTAGGGAATGACCAGGAAATTTCGCTTGTTGCTGTGGTAGCTGGCTGCTGAAAAGGTCGTCACATCTTCGTTTATGTCGACAACATGCGTCCTATCGAGACCGAGCGTCCTTCTGGCAATTCTCGATTGGTACACGCGGAAGAGGCGCGGGAGGGATCCTGCTGCAAGAGCATCAGTCGAGTTCGGCCGCGAAATCCAACTCGAGGTTCTCGCTGTCTGGAAGCGGTAAAAAATGTTCACTCCGGGAGCTACCAGCGAGGCTGCTACGGCATCAAGCAGGGGAAAGGTGTGCACGCCTTCTACGGCATGTATGCCCAAGCCATCGCGGGTGACTGAGGAGCGATCATGAGCAGTTCCACCATGCTGCAGTCCTTGCACGAGAACCTCTCCAGCCGAGCGCAGGTGAAGAGCGTGTTCGGCGAGCCAATCAGCGCGGAAGGGAAGACCATTATTCCAATTGCCAAAATTGCCTATGGATTTGGTGCGGGAGTGGGAACGGGGGGAGTTGGCGACACGCGAGCCCGTGGGGAGGGCGGTGGAGGTGGTGGCGCGATCCGCGCCGTGCCCGTCGGCGTCGTCGAGGTTAGTTCGAATCAGCCGGCCCGGTTTGTTCCCATCACTGACCGCAAGAAACTGGGGGCAGCCGCCATGGTCGGGGTACTGGTTGGCATCTGGCTCGGATGGAGACGAAGGAGGTGACTTCCGGTGCCGGTGGCCGGGCCGACTGGATAAAAATCATTTGCTCGACCGCGTAGTCAAATGCCGGATCGCTCGCTCCGCTCGGATGAATACAGTGTCGGAACCATACCGTCAAGCGGCAATTCACTACGCTTCCTCACGATTTACTCCTTATCGTCCAGCAACCAGCATGCAGGTGATGTCATCGTGCTGAGGGGTAGTGCCGACGAAAAAGTCCAGATCCACCATGATGCGGCTCAGCAGCTTGGCGGGGCTTTCCTTGATGCCGCGATCTAAGACGGAAAGCAGGCGGTGCTCGCCGTATTCTTCGTCAAGAACGTTGATCGCCTCGATCACGCCGTCGGTGAAAACAACTAGCCAATCATTTGGCTCGATCGAGGTTCTGCCGGTTTGATAGACGGATCCATCCTGAATTCCCAGCGGAAGTCCGCCCACTTCCAGGCGCTCAATCGTTCCTGAGCTCCGACGAAGGATGGGAGCGTTGTGTCCGGCATTGATGTAGGTCAGCGTGCGCGACTGGGGATCGTACTCGCCGAGGAAAGCAGTGGTGAAGCGCAGTCCACTCTGGCTATTGGTGCATACATAAAGGTTCATGCGTTCCACGAGGTCGCCCAACGGACATGCGGTCGCAGAGAGCGTTTTCAGGCTCGCCTGAAAGGTAGCCATAAGCAGCGCGGCCGGGATGCTTTTCCCGGCAACATCGGCGACTGCGAGCAGATAGGTTTGATTCACGCCTTCGGCGCGGGTCCGCGGGAAGACGTCATAATAATCGCCCGCTACGGTGTTGGCGGGACGCGTGGCGAAGGCGATCTCCAGTCCCGGAACAGGGGGAGCATTCAGCGGGAGCAGCCACATCTGGATCTCGCGCGCGATCTGAAGATCTCGCTTCATAACAACCCGATCGGCGACTTCCAGAACCAAGAGCACAAACATCAGCAGTCCGCCCCACAGCCGTAAATCAAAGCCGACGATATGTGTGCCTTCCTTGGTGGTCCACTGGAGTTCGGGATTGAAAATGACCATCAGCAGCGCGACGAGCAGTAGAACCCTGCGGGCGGGCGACAGCTTTTCCAGGATGGCCCAGAAGAACTGCTTGCTGACCTCCCACCAATGACGTCCGCGACGCACACCCTCTTTGCGGCTGGAGTCGATTTCACGAGCATACAGGCGGTAGCTGGCCCGGGCGTCGGCCTGAAATTGCGACCACAACTGGTTCAGTTCGAGGCCATCGGTGACGCGACGCCAGAACTGTTCGGCCCGGACGCGCATGCTCGGACGCGGCGGCGGGGTCGCTAACGGAGGGATTGTGGTGGACACGCACGTAATTATACGTAGCCCGGGTGAGTACACGAGATGTGATTGTTAAGTCTAAGCACGCAGGGTCTTCCGCGCGCGCTTGCCTCCTCGGTTCGAGGCCATATCGAGACGCTTCGGCAAGGTCGCCCGGATCTATGTGTATGCTACGGAACAGACACGCTCGGGTAAGTCTCTGCTACATTCTAAGTCTCTGCTACATTCGTCGAGATTCACCATGGAATTCCACCAATTCTCGGTCGCTATGCCACGCATTCTGTCGGTTTCCTATGATGATCCAGTCCTCCGCACCCGGCATATGCTGCTGGAGAGTGGTGGATACCAGGTCGTTTCGTCGCTGGATTTGAGCGAAAGCCTGGAATATTGCAAGAGGGGCAACTTCGATCTGTTTTTGTTGGGGCACTCCATTCCCCACCCCGACAAATTGCAACTGGTAACGACATTCCGACGGCAATGTCCGGCGCCGATCGTCTCACTGCGGCGTAATGCGGGGGAGCAACTGGTGGATGGTGCCGACTATCACATCGAACCCGACCCCGAGCGGCTGCTCATGCTGGTACAGAGAATCTTCTCGAGTCGAACGTCATCCGATTAAGCGGCTACACCGACGGGAAGTACCTAAGCGGATTTCTCTATAAAGTCCTGTCGCTCTCCGCTGTGCTCCGGGTTCTCGCCAGGCTCGGGAAAGTCGGTGTCGAATTGCTTGACCAGCGGGTCCTGGCCGCGGTGGCCTAGCTGGCCCTGCAGGCTAGTGTTTCCGGGTTGACCGCGTTCATCCTGCTCCAATGCACCCTTTAAACGGTCCTGGTCTGTGCTCTGGTTCATGTGGATCTCCGATAGGGTTTTGCCGGCACCAACATAGTCAATCCGCTTACAGCATATCCCGAGGGATTTCCTCAGCAAAGCGTTTTACAGTGAATCTCGGAATGTCAAGTTTCTTTCTGGGAAGGAAAGATGAAAAACCGGATCCTCCGATTGGCAGCAGTAACCTTGTTCTCCGTCGTAGCTCTCGGTCAGGCAGCTCCCATCACGAGCACGCCAAAACAGGGGCCCCTACCGGCCACAAAAGAAAGGAGTGCCGGGCATTTGAAAAAGGCAAGAATTCACCACGCCAAAGGCCATCACAAGAGCCACAGGAAACACCATAAAGTGGCATAAATTCGGTATCTGATGGTGACTTTAAGGTACTAGCCCCTACTCTCCTCCGGTTGGCCGGGACGAAACGCCCAGCTTCCTGAGTTGCTCGCGCGCTTGGGTTGCTTCCTGCGAACGCGGGTAGCGTTGAATGACGTGCCGCAGTTCCTTAATGCCGTCATCCTTCTGCCCCAACTCGATAAGAGCCGATCCCTTCTTTAACTCCGCGGCCGCGGCCTTGGTGCCGCTGGGAAAATTCTGTAACACTTGGTCGTAGAATTTGACGGCCTGCTGGAAATCGCCCTGCCGATACGCCAGTTCGGCGAGGTAGAAGAACACGTTCCCGGCGAGATCAGTGTTGGGATAATACTTAATGTAATCGTTGAACTCCTGCGTGGCAACCTGCGCGTTGCCGGCGTTGTAGTCGCGGAGGGCGTTGTTGTAGAGCACATCCGGCGGCGGCGCCTGGGCCTGCTGCTGCTGCTGTTGCTGCTGCTGAGTCAGAGTCTGCTGGGTCTGCGCCAGCGTATCGAGTTGCTGGCTCAATTTGGTCAGGCGCGCTTTGAGTTCGTCCATGCTGTCATTGAGCGACTGAATCTGGCCCGAAAGCTGGTCCGTACGACCGCCAACATCGGCCTGTTGCTTCTGCAATGTGGTTTGGAGCGCCTGCAGAGTGCCGGCTAGCTTGTTGACGGTATCGGTGTCCTGCTCGACCAAGTTCTTCATGACGCCCATGCGTTCGTCGAATGACTGCTGCATGCGGGCCATCTGGTCCTGCAGGGCTTGCACTTGGGTCTGAAGCTGCACGATTTCCTTGCTCACGCCCCAAGCCGGGGGCAGCCCCAGGCAGAGGGCGGTAACCAATGCCATACCGGCGAAAATTGTTTTCGTCTTCATAGTCACTTCCTGATTGCCGAGATTCCGGACATCACGGCAGAATAGAACCAGC